>CAYWGE010000157.1:0-4857 GCA_964457215.1 uncultured Pseudomonadota bacterium | reverse complement strand
GGGGGGTAGCTTACTCCTAATGCCTGAGAAACATATTGAAATGCTAAAGCATGTTCGGCATTCGTTAAATCTAAGGGGGTGCCGTCGGTTCGACTTCGATCATTGACTTGGATTTGATCCACTCCTGGATCATAAACCCCATTTTCTTCTGCGGAAGGGTGTTGAGGATCAGAGCCCGGACTGCGATCAATAATCGTAAAATATGTGCTTCCAACTAAAAAATCATAAACCATAAAATCTCCTAATTTACGCCATTATCGGGAAAAATCTAAAAAGGTTGCGTGAGAACAAATTTCTCTTAATTTCAAGGCAACCTTTCAAAAGGATCTACGATAATATCCCAAATTCGATCTATTTAAACAAAGGACGATTCCATGGCTCAATCTACACTCGAAAATATTTTAAGGGCTCGATTTCCACAAATCCAGGACTGGCGTGCTGGAGGTGCGGGTATCGATTTAGATCAAAATGGTAGCATTTCTGAGGCGGAATCGTTTCAAGATCTGCAAGATGCCGATGGGGATCAATATATTGATGCCGGCCAGTGGCAAAGATATTGGATCCGCAACCTTCCGGAGATGACTCGATTAGGCCCAAGCCTTTTTACCAGCAACACAGCACTTTTTCGACATCGAGTTTCATTAAGCGATAATAATCCACTTCATGAATTTATGGCCTCACAGTTAGCCTTTTATACCCCACGAGAGATTGATTCTGTTTACCAATTAATCCGCAATGTTGTGACCCAACTCAGAGCGAGAATTCGGCCTGGAATGAGCCCTCAAGAAAAAATGGGAGCACTTTTTCAAATTCTCAGAGGAATGAATTTTCAAGCCGAGAGCTCCGAAGATTTTATTCAAGCCATGCTTCAAAGAAAATTTGATTGCGACATGATGAGTTATCTCATCTCTTTTGTTTCGTTTGAAATGCAGTGGCCGGTTTCTTTTATTTTGGTACCAAATCATGCTTTTGTGAGATGGGAAGAAGGAGGGCGTTCCTTCAATTTTGACTACGCGATGTTTAGAAATTCTGATCCTCGTTTGGCTATTCCCATTCCGGATGATTTTTACCGCCATTTTTTCATGATTGCTCCGGAGGCAGAGCAGAGTGGATTATTTTTGCGATCCATTCCTTTAGATCAAATGCAAGCCTTCTCTTACGATGATATGGTGACGACCTGTACTCGGCATCTCTTGCCTGGGTATGTCGGTAATGAGTGTTGGGATATGTTGCAAAGGGGAATGAGAGTGTATGGTTCCTCTCGCTCCATGATTCATTTGCGATATTTGCGAGGGAATAATGAGGAGAGATTTGCACTAAACCCCAATGAATTGGGTTCGATTCTCGATAGAATTCTGAGTCATTCTGCGGTGGTGGATCGCGAAAGAAGTGAAGAAAATCTTAGAACAGCACGAGAAGGTTTAGCCAATCTTGATGCGATGATTCGTATTTTGCAACCTCACTGGAACGAAGGCAGCTATGCCTTCCAATATGGAGAAGGGGCGAGCGCCCGAGAAATTGAAGTCCGGTATTTTTGGGATAGAACCCGAGCTCTTCCGAGCTATTATAGTTTTACCTCGTTTGTAAATCTTTTGGAATTGAAAGTAGCTTATTTGGAATATGTGGGAGAAGTTAGCCAAGCCATTGAACTTCGGCAACGCACTCGGGGTATAAGAAGGTTATTTCAAGAAATTGAAGAGGGACGCTATCGTTTAGCTCCTGACTTAGAGCTTGATCATTCTCTTATTCAAAATACTCCAGTGCGAAGATCGATATTGGGTCTCACTTCACTTTCGATTGATTCAAATCGTTAATTCATCAAGGCGAAGTGATTTGGTCCATCACGCCATCCCGAAATCGAAAGGTTTTGGGAGGACGATTGGGCTCTACTTGATAAGTCCACAATTCCAGACTGGATTTTAAGTAAGAGCCGTCATTTTGTTTGAGAAGTTCTTCTTGATAAATCTTTGAACTCGGGGCGCCGCATTGAATTAAGAGCTGAGATTTATTGTTACCTAAGGGGAGTAAGCTCGGTGTTTTTTGGCAGATCTCGGGTTTAGGTTGATAAGGTCCGTAGTCTGCGGATTCAATTTTGACGAGGCGATCTTTTTGAAACTCGAGAATTTGAATCAGTCTACTCGGCCCGAAATCGTAAACCCAATATTCGAGAGGAACAAAGGTTTTTCGGAAATCATTTCCGATGGGTTCTAGTATTTCTTTTTGTTCGGTATTTTTTAAACGAGGCTCCCCACATTTCTCTAAAACTTGAGTGGTTGTGTTTCCTTCGGAGACGATCTGGGAGGCGCAGCGCAAGGCATAGACCGGGCGTATTCCCAGAAAACTCAAAAATAAAACGCTAAAAATACAGGAAATAAATTTCATTTTTGCCACAGACGAGAGTTGCATGAATTCAGTTCATTCTTTTAGTTTTTTTTCACTTTCAGTGACCCAGTTCAAGATGGTTTTTTCCTCTTGAGTGCTTAACCCCGATTGCCAATGCAAGATTTTATAATACCAAGGAGGCATTTCATTTTCTTCGAGGACTTCACGAAGTTCTTGCAAATGTTTCTCAAGATTGACGGTTTTGCGTTTGGAGTAAAAGGGATAATCTGCATTCATATTCATGTGTTCTTGGGCTTCTTCAATATCGTAATTCACCAGCCAGGAAGCGGGAGGAAGCTTGGAGTAGAGAGGTGTTTTTTCGACATTCCCATGACAGCTCAGGCATTTTTCTTGAAAAATGGGTTTTACACGGCGCAAATATTCCTGATTAATACTTATCAAAGCCTCACAAGAAGGTAAGGGAGGAGAAGCAGGCGCAGTCTCAGTTCTGGGAGAAGACCCTGTATTCGAGCAAGGGATTTCGGGCTTTTGAGAGGCCGTTTGAGGGGCTTTTATTTCGATGAAACGAGTAATGAGGGTAATAATAAAAAGAAGGGCTATGACCCAAAGGATTTTTTTTCTCATGGGTAAATCTCATAAGATAAATTTCAAATAAATTCAGCAAAAAACTGCAGAGAAGGGCCTATTCTTCGCTATTTCCTAGATCTTTCTTCTTCTTTCCAGGTTAGGACATTCTGGGGCAATTTTAACCTACTTAAGGAGTTCTTATGAAATTCAACAAAAAATATCGAAAAGGGTTTTTCTTTTTAGCACTAGGATTTGTTTTAATGCAGGGAGTGTGGGCCTGTGGGGGGTCTAGTTATCTTCCCAATAATAGTTATCAAGGGACGGTGGCGGGCAACTCGGGATTTACCGCCGTTATTACTCTTCCTGTGAACACCGACTATAATACTGAAAATGTGACCGGTGTCTTGGATCCCGCAGGCACAGGGGAAAGTATTAATTTAGTGGGAAGTTTAAGCACAACGGGGGCACTTTCTGCGACGGGCGGTGGCTATACGTTTACGGGTACTGCAGTGAGTGGTGTGTTGGTGGGTACTTTTACGGGCCCTGGCTCTACAACAGGTGGGTTTACAGCGTTAGATTCAACACAAAATGTAATTACGACTTACTGCGGAACATTTTCAGGTACCAGTTCCGGCGTATGGAACATGGAAACTTCGGTAGGCCATACAGTTGCTGCAACTGCAGCGAGTTCCTCTAGCACCACTCTATATAGTGGGACTGTATCCGGTACGACAGTCAGCTTGACGAGTTCTGGTGGACCTACTGCTTCGGGTACAATCAGCGGAAATACAGTTTCTGGAACTTGGACGGGATCCAGCGGGGCTTCGGGTAGCTTCAGTGCAACCGTTGAGGCTTGTCAGTAAAGTTGAGAAGTCTATTTCATCCTATTTCAGCGCAGGGTTTCTCGGAACCCCTGCGCTTTTTTAAGCAAAAATTTTAGGTGGTTTTGGGGAAGTATTTTGTTATAATGGCCAGAGCATATGGTCTCGAAGATCTTTAAATTTATTTTTCCCTTATACCTCGTCTTGGTCGTATTTTTAGTGAGTCCAGGAACGATTGCTTTCATTCAGTCGCAGGCCTGCGAGATGAATGGGATGGAGTGTTGTAAACCTCTCCGGGAGGCGACTCCGACTATTGCGGAGCCCCCCTGTTGCGACATGCAACAAGAAAGCTCGACTTTACCCCCTGTTTTAATGCAAACTTCCGGGGTGGATTCTCAAAAAATCGAAACCGGTTTTTTATTCTCTTTCCAATCTTTTTTTCAAAAACCTGGGTTTTCATTTATTAATCAAAGTGTTTTTGACCCTCCACAGATTTATCCGCCTCTCTATAGTATCTATCTGAATCACCCCCCGCTTCTTTCTTGATGATTTCCTGTCGCATTTTGTGTTCTGCAAAATAGTTTTTCTATTTTGTACGTGCTCTCGTCTCACTTTATGCATTTGAGGAATTTATGAAAAGAAGATGGTTTATTGGTGTTTTGATTATTTTTGTTCTGGATGGAAACTCTTTTCTACAGGCTCAAGAATCGATGTCTACTCCATTAACATTGCAGGAAGCAACGCGTTCCACTCTCGAAAAAAATCCGGAATTAAAAGCGATGGAAGAAGATAACCACGCGGCTAAAGCAAAAGTTCCGCAAGTTCGCTCCTGGAACGATACGCAGATTGGGGTAAGATTTTATCAGGTCCCTTTTGGAGAAGGTTTAGGACATGCTATGGATATTGACTATATCGTGGCCCAGAAATTTCCTTTTCCAGGAAAGAAAAAAGCCGCTGCGCAAATGGCCTATCATGAATATCTTCACCACCTAGAGTTACTAGATGCTCGGGGCAGAGAGATTTTGAGAGATCTCAAAAAAACCTACTACAACCTTTATGCGGTGCAACGTCAAATTGCTGTGAGTGAAAAAATAGAATCTCTTTTGAAGAAGATGAGCAAGACTTC
>CAYWGE010000156.1:0-4885 GCA_964457215.1 uncultured Pseudomonadota bacterium | reverse complement strand
ATTCTTCTACAACTCCCTCACTCATAAAGAAAAATTTTTGCCGATCATAATAAGCCGCACTCTGAATTTTTCGGGAATAAGCACGAGGATTTGAAAAATAAACAGGGAAAGTTTTTGATTTAGCTTCCTTCGCAAAACGCACAAGCTCTGGGTTTTCAGCATTGAAGATTAATTGATCTTGAGGAGTTTGGTATAAAAAAAGCTTCATTTTGGCTTGATAATAAGCTGCCACACTGCCGTGTCTTTCGAAATGAGATGGAGCGAGGTTGGTTAAAATTCCAATGTCGGGCCTAAAAGATTGGCAATGTTCTAGGAGAGTACTCCCGATCTCTAAAATAGCGATTGGCTCTGAACTTGAGCTAAGCTCTTCAAGGGGCCGAAATGCCCCGCCTCCCAAAAAAAAATTTTGTTGAGATTTTTTTAATATTTCAGAAAGTATTAAAGCCACCGAACTCTTACCGTTTGTTCCTGTAATACCAATTATTTTGCCCTGAAAAGTGGCTCGAATCTCATCTAAAACATTAATATTTTTCGGTTCTTGCATAGGTTAGAATCAATTATAATACTCTTTATATGAAACTCGAAATCAATTCTTCTTTAGGCAAATACAGGATTTTACGCTCTCTTGAGCTAGGGGGAATGTGCGAAATCTTTTTGGCAGAAGATCCTCAAACTACTCAAAAAGTAGTAGTGAAAAAACTTTTTCAGCAATTTTCCTACGACAAGGCATTTATTCATCTTTTAGAATCAGAATATAAAACACTTAAAGCCTTAGACCACCCAGGGCTACCCAAAGTCTACGATTTCTTCTCTCAAGGAGAAGATCATTATTTCATTGAAGACTATATTGAGGGGCCTACCTTAAGAAAGATAATCGATACTTTATTTGAGAAACAACAACTCCTACCCTTCTCTCTTGCGCTAAATCTTATCCTCCAACTCATTGAGGTATTAATTTACATTCACTCCGCAACCGATGCCGAAGGAAATCACTTAAAGATTGTTCATTCAGACCTAAATCCTAGAAATATGATTCTCTCTCCAGAGGGAACTTTAAAATTGTTGGATTTCTCCATTGCCCAAACCCGAGAAAACCATATGGGTTCTGCCGAAGGAGTTGGGCGTGCAATCATTTCTTATATGTCTCCTGAACAAGCGAGCAGTAAAGGCATTGATGTGAGATCAGATATTTTCGGAGTGGGAATTCTCATCCATGAAATGCTCACAGGAGACACTCCATTTCCCGGCAATTCCCGCTTTGAAGTAATGATGAATTTGATGACAAAAGAATTAAATTTAGAAAGCTTCCCCCCCTCAATCCCGAAAGCTTTAAAAAAGATATTACTCCGCTGCTTAGAAAAGAAGCCCAGCTCACGCTATGCTTCGATGATAGAATTAAAGAAAGATATAGTAGAATTGGCAAAACTAGAAAAAATAAACCTTGAAAAAGAGGAATTGGCAACCTTTTTAAAATCGTTCAATAACTCACTTTAACTAGAAATAAGCCCTGCGCCGGAGCCGCAGGTCCAGCCTTTTTGCGATCTTTTGCCGCTAATATTTTTTTAAATTGTGCGACTGAGATTTTTCCATACCCCACCTCCACTAAGGTACCGACAATATTTCGCACCATTTGTTTTAAAAACCCATTTCCTTCAAGCATCACTACATGCAAATCAGGGTGCTGCATCCAACGCCACTCCGGTTTTTGAGGAATATTCACCAACGGACTCGTTGAGTTTAAAATGCGAGCTTTATACAAGGTTCTTACCGTTGTTTTCACATCTGTTCCGACCGATTGAAAACTCTTAAAATCGTGCTCCCCTTTCAAATAACTTAAAGCCTCTTTCATTTTTTTCCAGTCGAGAGGGCGAAAAATTTGCCAGCTATACCGTTTTAAAAAAAGTTCTGGAACGCGATGATTATAAATAAAATAATAATAAGTTTTTCGTTTGGCATCGAGTAAAGCATGAAAATCTTCAGACACTTCAGTCAATTCTCGAATCACCATATCGACTGGCAAGTGTACATTCAGAGCCTTTTGCAAGATATCTAAAGAAAGTTGGGTCTGAGAGTGAAAATGCAGAACTTGTCCAAAAGCATGAACTCCCGCATCCGTACGGCCCGAAGAATAAACACGAATATTTTCTTGAGTCACTTCCTGAATCGCACGTTCCATTTCACCTTGAAGGCTCCGACGATCTTTTTGAAGCTGCCAACCATGATAATGAGTGCCCTCGTATTCGAGGATGATTTTGAAGTTACGCTGAGGAAAAATTTTAGATGTCATATCCCCCTCTCCCGTCCTCCGGACACCCTCTCCCTCGAGGGGAGAGGGTTGGGGTGAGGGTGAGAATTGTCACAGATATTTCTCAATGAGAATTTGGGCAATCTGAACGGCGTTTGTGGCCGCGCCTTTACGAATATTATCGGAGACAATCCAGAAATTCAGGCCATTGGGAATCGATTCATCCTCTCGGATTCGGCCTACAAAAACTTCGTCTTGCCCTACGCAATCGACCGCTAAAGGGTATTCATTCTTCGAAGGATTATCAATTACAACCACTCCCGGTGCTTTTTCTAGGAGATGTCGGGCTTGGGAAGCGGAAAGTTTTTTGGCAGTTTCCACATTTACCGATTCGGAATGTCCGCCAAATACGGGGACACGCACGCAAGTGGCTGTTACTTTAATATTTTCATCGTGCATGATTTTTTTAGTCTCATTCACCATCTTCATTTCTTCTTTGGTGTAACCATTGTCTAAAAACACATCAATATGGGGTAAACAATTAAAGGCAATTTGATGCGGAAATTTTTGTTTTTTAATCTCTCGCTGATTGAACAAATCTGAGGTCTGGCTGGCCAACTCATCCATAGCGCGCTTACCAGCTCCGCTCGTGGCTTGATAGGTCGAAACCACAATCCGTTTAATTCCTGCGGCATCTTGAATCGGCTTTAAAGCCACCATCATCTGAATAGTAGAACAGTTCGGATTCGCAATAATTCCGCGAACTTTATACTGGGCGATATCTTCGGGATTTACCTCGGGAACCACTAACGGCACATCGGGAGCCATCCGAAATGCAGAGGTGTTATCCACAACCACGGCTCCGGATTTCCAAGCGATGGGAGCAAAACGCTCTGAGATACTCCCTCCGGCTGAAAAAAGGGCAATATCGATATTCTTAAAAGAGTTTTCATTCAAGACCTGCACGGGAATGGCTTTTCCTTTAAAATCAAGGGCCTGACCGGCAGAACGTTCGGAGGCTAACAAACGAAGCTCATCGACCGGGAAATTATGCTCCGTCAGTACTTTAATCATTTCATTGCCAACAGCGCCGGTTGCACCCACTACAGCCACATTGTATTTTTCTTTTTTCATATCCAGTCCTTTAAACAATTAAGAAAATCTGCAAACTAAGGGAGGAAAACTAGATACTAAGAGAATAGGCGCTAGTCAACGGTTTGCTGTGTTTTTTCTAAGCTTTCATAATAATCCATGACTTGATGCACATAAGCCCTTTTCTGGGCATAATTGACGGGCATAAACGAGCGTTTAAACCCATACGAAATGATATCCTTTAATTGCTTTGGGCTTAACTGAAAGGCTTTAACAGCCTTTTCAATCTCTTGACTGACGGTGGTATGCGAGACCAAGCGATTATCGGTGCAAAAAGAGACCGAGAGTTTTTCTTTTAACATGTGCTTACAAGGATGGTTTTTGAGTTCTTGGATTTCTGGATTTGTTTGCAAATTGCTGCTTAAGCAAACCTCAATGGTAATGCGCTGCTCGGCAATAAATTCAATCAAATCTCGCGTATATCTTTCTCGCTCTTTAGGCTCAGTTAAATGTTCGACAAGATGACTCGCGAATAAATGCAAGCCATGGCCAATGCGCTGAGTATGACAAAGAGTAATGGCTTGAAAAATTGAAGCGGGTCCATAAGCCTCGCCCGCATGAATGGTTTTATTTAAAAAGTGTTGGTGAGCAAATTCAAATGCCCGCCGATGTGCGGCAGCCGGCCAGCCCTTCTCTTCTCCTGCTAAATCGAATCCTACAATCGGAATTCCTTGCCGATCGCGAATCTCCACAAGCGCACGGACTAATTCCAATGAAGCAATGGGATAAACTTGATGCAAAGGCGTATAAGCATGAGTCGAAATAAACTTCGCGTAGTACGGCGAAAAAACACCTTCAAACTTTCGTAAAGCACAACCAATGATTCCGTATTCAAAAGGGGGTTCTTTTCCTTCTCGAATTTCTTTTCTCTGATTAATTTCTTTTTTGGCTTTTTCCAAACCACGATTCACCGATTGCAAAACCTCTTGAATCGATAAAGATTCGGTCGCACAAAGCTGCGGATCAAAACGGGGTTCAATGTAACGAACTCCTTCTGCAAAATTATCCATCGCTAATTCATAAGAAATTTGCTCCAAAGCTTGCGGATTACGCATGACCGCACAGGTATAAGCAAAGCCTCGCAGATACTCTCCCAGATCTGCGTAACGCTCTTTAAAAACGAGTTTTTGCAGCCCCTCTTCGGTATAGGAAGGCAACTCAACTTTACAAGTCTTAGCAAGTTCAATCAACGTTGACAGACGTAACGATCCATCCAGATGAACATGCAAATCAGTTTTAGGAATTTTTCGAATCCAGTCGGGAGTAATCCAAGACATCCGCAAATTCTAAACCTTTTCTATCGCAGACTCAACTCCGCGATCATTTTAATTCTCTCCCCCCGAAATTTCTCGTATCTTTATTATTAAAAAAATAATTATAATAGCCTTATAAATATAATATAACTTATTGAAATTATTTATTTTATTATTTTAATATGTATTCTAAAAAGATGCGTTTTCTTACTTTTTAAGGTTTAAGCCTTTTCAA
>CAYWGE010000155.1:1445-4886 GCA_964457215.1 uncultured Pseudomonadota bacterium | reverse complement strand
GAGTAGAAGGCTTTATCAATACGAAAGAATTAACCGGGCTCTCTCCAAAGCCCGAGGATACTCTGGATGCAGAAATCACAGGCTACGACGATAAAGAACGCCGTGTTTTACTCTCGGTAAAGCAATACATGAAGCATGCCCAAAAGCGTGACCTTGATGAATTCCGAGCAAAACAAGGTGAGTCGCGTGCCACGCTTTCTGACATTATGGGTAGCAAAGAGTAATATTTAAAGTACTCGAGCTTTTGGATCTGATGAAACTGGGTGGAACATTCTAAGAAGGTGCGTCAATCGGTGTAGCATCTTTGTGAATGTTAAGGAGTTTTTTTTGAAATCAGGCGCCAAAGTTTTTTGGGGTGTTTCTCTTATTCTACTTCTCACTTGCTGTTTGGGAGGTGGGGGTATTTTCTTTCTCATCTGTGGTTTTTCTTCCTCTTCTTCTCTTTGGGAACCTTCTGGGGATATTGCAATTGTTGAAATCAAGGGTCCCATTTACGAGTCTGAAAAAATTAACGAAAAATTAGAAAAGTTTCGAAAAAACGATTCCATCAAAGCTGTTGTATTGCGAATTGATTCCCCCGGCGGCGCTGTTGGCCCTTCCCAAGAAATTTATACAGAAGTCAAAAGGTTAGTGGCTAAAAAGAAAGTAGTGGTTTCAATGGGGGCTGTCGCTGCATCGGGCGGGTATTATATCGCTGCTCCCGCCAATAAGATTTTGGCCAATCCAGGAAGTATTACGGGCAGTATCGGTGTTTTGATGGAACATATAGAGATTGATGAGCTTCTCAAATGGGCTCGAATTGATGCAGAAATTTTAAAAGCGGGTGCCATGAAAGATGCAGGAAGCTTATTGAGAAAGCTTACTCCTGAAGAACGCTCTTACTTAGAAGCCATTCTTAAAAATATGCACGAGCAATTTTTAAAGGCAGTTTCGGAAGGCCGTCATATTTCTATGGAAGAAATGGTTAAACTGGGAGATGGCAGAGCATATACGGGTGAGCAAGCTTTAGAGTTGAAGTTAATTGATCAGCTGGGTGATTTACAAGATGCGATTCACGAGGCAGCGCAATTGGCAGGTATTAAAGGAGAGCCCACCGTCATTAAACCTGAAAAGCCAAGACCTGCATGGCTTGAAGCTTTGACTGGGGATGAAGAAAGCCAAAGTCTTTTTTTAAGAAAAATTATACAAAATGTTTTGACTTTTAAAGCGTCCTATCTCATGAATTTATAGAGTCTTACGAATGTTAGGGCATTCGTAAGAGTTTGTTTAGGGTGAATGAAGTAAGGAGGAGTTATGACAAAGAGTGAGTTAGTGGAAAGAATTACGGGCAAGATATCGAGCTTGTCCCATAAGGATGTCGATGTCATTGTCGATATTCTTTTTTCGCGAATGACTGAGGCTTTAGAGCAAGGCAATCGTATCGAGATTCGAGGGTTTGGAACCTTTGAATTGCGAACTCGTCCTTCACGCGAGGGGCGAAATCCTAAAACAGGTAAAAATGTTTTTGTCGCTACTCGGCGTGTTCCTTTCTTTAAAGTAGGCAAAGAACTTCGCGAAAGAATTAATAAAGAGTTAGCTCAAACTTCGGCAGCTTCTTCAGCCAGTGCCGCTTAAGAAGCTCTGAAAATAGCGACGTCTTGCTTACGGCTTTGGCCTCGCATGTAATTTGCCTCACATTTTAGAACAAACACTTAAGGTTTTTAAAACTTCTTTTAATGAAATGAAAAAACTTTGGGCCCCTTGGCGCATTCAATTCATCCTTGAAAAAAAAGAGAAGTCCTGCATCTTTTGTAAGTTTCCGCGCCAAAAAAATGATCGTGAAAATCTAATCCTTTACCGCGGTAAAAAAGCTTTCGTTATTCTCAATAAGTTTCCTTATAATAATGGTCATTTGATGGTAGTGCCTTATAATCACACGGCTGATCTTAAAAAAATTGATTCTAAAACACGATTAGAAGTTTGGGATTTACTAGAAGCTTCGGTTGAAATTTTTAAAAAGGCAATGGGTGCCGAAGGGCATAATATTGGAATGAACCTGCAAAAAGCTGGAGGGGCTGGAATTCTGAATCACCTCCACTTTCATGTGGTTCCACGCTGGGTAGGGGATACTAACTTTATGCCGATCTTAGCAGAAAACAAGGTCATGCTGGAGTATTTACATCAAACTTACGATAGGCTTTTTCCTTATTTTGAGAAAATGAATGGAAACTGAGACCTCCCCTTAATCCCCTCCTTTGTAAGGAGGGGCTGGGGGAGGTAGAGAATTTTGGGAGAAAATATGATTATCTGGCGTTTTCTAAAAGTAGTGATTGTTGCTTTAATTATCTTTGTTGTTTTTAATTTTTTACTCACAAATCTGGATGCCCAAACATTAGGGTATCCCATTCATTTTCGTTTTAATATTCCTCCTGTTCTTTATCTAGAATCCATTGCCTTTCCAGTAGGAAGTTTAATCATCATTGCATTTTGTTTAGGAATGGTCGTTGCGGCTTTTATGGGAGCGGTGAGCCTTTTTTACCGTACGAAAGAGTTGAAGGCAAAAAATCGGACTATTCGGGAGTTGGAACGAGAAATCGATGAACTTCGATCATTATATGCAGGAGAAAAAAATAAGGGTGTTTCTCCTTATCTGATGGAAGAAGAGAACACCCTTGAAAATCCGCGAATTGAATAATTAACGATGTAGTTCTATAACTAATTCTCTTGTGCGATGCACACTTTGAGAGGGGTCAGAATTTTGATTATTAGATGCCTGATTACCAACCGGCAGAGGGGTATCGTTGTTCGTCTTGTCCCCCTTTGAGCTTTTGATCCCGTCACTAAAAGCCTTTAAGCCAGCGGCTAGTCCTTGACGGATTTCTCGACTCTCAGCACTTTCTCCACTACTTCCGGAACCACCGCCTATACCTCCAACATTATATTTTAGCATTTCACCCTCCTACTTATGTTTAGGATCGAGGAGTTGCTGTTCCTTGTGCTGCAGGACTGGGCGCTCCACCGCCACCAATCACTTTACTTGCCATTTCGGTGTCACTAGCAATTTTGCGCTGAGCAGTATCCTGGGCATCTTTAATCCCTTTTACTCCTTCAGCTACTTGTTGTTGAGAATTATCTCGTTGAGTTACTCCAGTTACAGCCATAAAGCCTCCTATATGTGTATTAATCTATTCTACTCTAATTATCGTCTCAGAGTAGGTTAAAAGTTGCTTAAAATCTTACTATTTTTTCTAACAGTTTTATGCATTTTTAGTGGTCGATTTCGACTTTTTTCGTAAATCTTTTAAGGATACGGTTTCTGGGGCAGGGGAATCTGATTTTTTAAGGACAGAGCTTTTTAAAAGGGTTTCTCCCAGCTTCTTTTTTTCTTTTTCTCCCACTTTTCTGCCACTGACATAACGGTTTTCAACAATGGGCTTTGTAGAGGCGCTTGCTTCGGATTTT
>CAYWGE010000155.1:0-1435 GCA_964457215.1 uncultured Pseudomonadota bacterium | reverse complement strand
TACAAAATTTTGATATCCTTCTTCTATGGCAAGCTCTCGGGTACGACGTATAGAGGGGCAACTATTGAGAAATTGCTGAAGCTGAAGTTTGTAATTTTTATCTACGTAAATCTGATCGTTTTTAATTAACCCTTTTTTCTTAAAAATTTCTTCTCCCGTTTTTTCGGTTTCTAGAAATTTTTCTAACGTTAAAGTCGTGCAAGGAAGAATGCTATTTAAACAAAAATCCCGCCAAATTTTCAGGTCGTACCAACCTTCGCGAATTTGTGTGAGATCCAAAGGTTTATAAATAGGGCCGTTATATTTATATTTGGCCAAACTTAAAAATTTTTCTTTTGAGATAATGTAAGTGCCATCTTCTTGTTTGCAATCATTAAAAGCCACTTCCCATTCCTCTAGAGTGTATTTATTTTCATCTACAAATCCTGTTTGGTATAAATATTTAGGATCCACCGCAAAGTAGCGAATATATTCTCCTTTGGGTAAACCAGGAGGGAGATCTTTTTCTTTGGGGATCTGAAGCCAAATAGCCTCCATTTCATTGGAGGGCTTTGAAGAATTGGAGTTCATTAGGTAATTATAGGCATAAGTATTTTAGAAGAAAAATACTTTTTAATTTAATTATGCGTGGCCTGTATGGCCAGAAGGTTGAGGCATGCTGTATTCTTGGCGTCTTTCTACGCGGATGTCATCAACCGAGTCTTCTGTTAATCGGTCAATCTCATTAAAGAATTTATCTGCCTGAGCATCAGCCCGTCTGTCCCATTCGCGGCTATATTGACGATCGGCACTCGCGATCTCTTGATTGATTTGTGCTTCTTTAATTTGGGCATTGGCCTGGATTTCTGCCACTCGAATATTCATGATTCGTTGTTGGTCAAAACCATATTTAGTAGCTTTTGCTTGCTCACTCATTCCTGTCGCCACTACGGCGGAACTCACAACTACGGCAACGGCGACGATTATGGCTGCGGCTATCATTGGCATAAAATATTCTCCTTTTTAAACTCCTATTGTTAGTATCGGTATAAGTAGGGGGTAGAGTTGCGATTAAACCTTAAAAAATAGTTAAAATTTGTATAAATCTACATAGGCTATAGGGGTAAATCCAAACTTTTTATTGCTTGAAAGGGCTGTTTTATTCTTTAAATAGGGTGAGGTGTAAATTCTTTTGATGCCTTTTTGGGTCAGGATTCGTTCGGCTTCTTTCCTGAGTAAAGTCCCAATGCCTTTACCCCGGTAAGACTTTTCTATAAAAAACCCATATTCTACAGCGCTTTCCCAGCGTGTCTCATAGGGCAATTGCTGAGTTGCCCAAAAAACACAGCCAATGTTTTTTTTATCATAAAAGGCAAAAAGAATAGGTTCATCGCGAGAAATCGCAGGTAGGAGAATATTGTCAGTGACCCATTCGGCATTTTTTAAAGTTGGAAGC
>CAYWGE010000154.1:3836-4909 GCA_964457215.1 uncultured Pseudomonadota bacterium | reverse complement strand
GTTGAATAGCGGGGATACTTGTGTTCCATTGCGGTAGTTGAAATTCCTAAGACTCGAATGGGGCCTTCTGGCCGTTCCTTAGCTACAGGGCGTGCAAGAGCAAGGGGAGGATGAGGTAATTTATTTCGCTTCGTGATTGCGTTTAAGTTAATAAAGAGATTTCCATGTTCGATTTTCAATTCATATTGCGGCACACATTCTTTCTCAAATCCAGGCTCACCGATCCCTTGTAAACGATTGTATTTCCAATGGTGCCAAGGGCAGACAATTAGATCTCCTTCCAGATTTCCTTCCCCCAACGGGGCACCAGCGTGGTTACAGACTCCAGAAATAGCCCCAAACTTCCCATTGGCATACGAGAGCGCAATTTTGAGACGATCGATTTGAATTTGTTGGAGAGATTTTTGTTGGAGAAATTCTACGGGGCCGAGTTCATGCCATTTTTTTTCGGTCATGTTAAGATCCTTCTTAAAGATTAACCCTCAAAAAGTTTGTAGGATTATTCTCCCTTGAATCCTTAAATTTTGAGCTTTAGTAAAGACCCAAATAAAAAATGCCGCCGAAATTGCTCGGTTTATAGAGCTTCCGACGGCATGGACAATTTAAGATAAGAATCTCTTAGTAGCGAGTGCGTTCCATTCCCCCTGAAGGGATTGACGGATCTCGATATTCTGGTTTTTCTACTTGTTTATATCTTTCAGAAGCTTCGTTTTCTTCTTCTTGGTCCGCATTTTTACGCTTTTGATCTTGTTCAACATCTCCTTTTTGATGTCGAAGAGAGCCAAAGTTTTCAGGAAAGTTTGTGTTTCTTTCCTTAGCTTTTGCGACGTCGGCTTTTATTTGGCTTTCGGTTTTTTCACCGGAGTTCTTTTCTCCATGAGTTTTCTTACTTGAATCGTTTTGAGTATTCATTTCGATCTCCTTCTATTGTGGGCCTATTTTTTACCTTCTAATGTTTTTTTAACTTTATCGACTCCAGATTTCACGCTGCCTGAGATTTTATCGATAGTGCCCTCTGTTTTCATTTTGTCATTGTCGGTTAATTCTCCGACTGCTTTTTTGATACGTCCCTT
>CAYWGE010000154.1:0-3826 GCA_964457215.1 uncultured Pseudomonadota bacterium | reverse complement strand
CCCTTTGCTTTATCGATTTCACCTGCCATAAAATATTCTCCTTGTTTTGAGGTTTGTATTTAAGAAACTTTTACTAAGAATAAGCTAACAGAAGCGTACAGGCAGACCAATCAGGGCATGCCTGGTTTTTAGGTAGAGGAATCCCTTAAGCGAAAATCTTTAAGTAAGAAGATGTTAGAAAGAATATTATCTCTTAATTTTATTTGGAGTTCGAGCAAGGCTTTATCAAATCGAGTAACTATCCCCTATTCCCTAAGAAGGGAATCCCCTACTTTTAAATCATACTTACCCTGATTGTGGAACGACCTTGCTTGCTCTAATTAAGAGACATCATTTCACGAGATTTTTTAATCGATGTGAAAAATTTATTAACTACTAACAAGGAGATCAATCATGACTCAGCAAGATAATCAAAAGAACCAATCCAACCAAGCAAACAAGAATACCGGATCGGAAAAAGATAAAAATAATAACCGATCGCAAGATTCTGATTCGAGAAATTCCGATAAGAATAAAACTCAAAGCCGTTAATCTATCATAAGCCTCTAGCGCCTTTGATCCAAGGCGCTAGAGCTTTTATTTTAGAAGTACCGATGGTTCAGTATTTTAAGGACTCTTATCTAGTGTCCTTAATTAAATATTAATTCATAAAATGAAGGATGATTATGAAACCCCGATTTAAAAAACAAAGTGCTATTTTTATTTTAGCCCTAAGTCTTTTTGCTTCAAGCTATCCTCTTTCGGTTTTTTCAACTGAAAAAGATTCGAGTGTCGAAGTAGATAACAGCAAAAAGAATACACGCGATGTTCAAGGCGGCCCTGTGACTCCCGAAGATCAGTCGGAAAGTAAAAATGATCTTCTTCTTACTCAACGCATTCGGCAATCGATTGTAAAAGAAGATTCTCTCTCTACCTATGCGAAAAATATCAAAATCATTACGCATGGTGGTTTAGTGACTCTTCGTGGCCCAGTCGAAAGTCAGAGTGAAAAGGATGTTATTAATACCAAAGCTCAACAAATTGCTGGAGCTCATAAAGTGAAAAATCAACTCGAAGTAAAAACAAATCATTAATCAATTAAGAATGGAGAATTTATGAAAAAAGCTGTCTATGGAATTGTTTCAACTCTTGCTCAAGCAGATACTGCTGTTAGTCGCTTAAAAGAGGCTAATTTTTCTAACAATGATATCTCGGTGCTTATGCCCGATAAAGAAGGAACCAAAGATTTCGCTCACGAAAAACATACAAAAGCCCCTGAGGGTGCAGCTACCGGTGCAGGCACTGGCGGCGTTATCGGAGGTGCTTTAGGATGGTTAATTGGTATCGGAAGTTTAGCTATCCCTGGTGTGGGTCCTTTTATTGCGGCAGGTCCTATTATGGCAGCATTAAGTGGCGCTGCAGTGGGTGCTGCGGTCGGTGGACTTACTGGAACTTTAATTGGTCTAGGAATTCCCGAATATGAAGCAAAGCGTTACGAAGGAAAAGTAACTAAAGGTGGAATTTTAATCTCGATTCATACCGAAGATGCAGATCAAAGAAAGAAAGCAAAAGAAGTGTTAGAAAGTGCCGGAGCAGAAGACATTTCTTCTACGGGCGAAGCCTCTGTTTAAATGGAATCACGTCAATCACTGGAAAATAACTCATTTAACCAAAATGAGCTCTGTTTTTCAGTGAAGCGGGGAAAGAGAAATAAGCTATTTATCAATGTTACCAAGGAGTCATCCAAACCCCCCACGCATCTTTCACGACACGTGGAAGACTAGATGTAGAGAAGGTGATTACTTACGACTGACTTTTTCTGCGCAAGGGCCTTTTTTGCCCGATCCAACTTCAAATTCAACTTTATCGTCTTTGCCGATAGGACCATTTACCACCGCGGATACATGGACAAAAAGATCTTTGCCGCCATTGTCGGGGGTGATGAATCCAAAACCTTTATCTTCGTTGAAAAACTTTACTGTACCTGTTTCCACTAGAATCTCCTTTGGTTAAGTGCATATTGCACTAGAATGAATTGGCTCGGCAGCCTCTCCTAAAAAGGATTTGCTTAAAGCCGAGTCCTTATTTGTATACTACACGAGGCTTGTAGGGAAGCAATTTGTTCAGCGCGGGTTAATATGAATGTTTGGAGACGTCTCTTAATATTTTGAGCTAAAAGAGTAAAAGGTCTTAAAAAGGTGAGTATTCCTCAATAAAATCAGAAATTCTTTATAAAATTAGGGTCCATGGCTGTTTTGAAACTCCAAAATCATGGTTGAAAGACCGGAAAGGAAAATAAATGAAAATAAAAAAAATATTGGTGGGTGCTTTGAGCTTTTATTGGTTAACCACAGCTTCTTTCGGCATCGCCGAGGAAAAGGGCGGAGTTAAAGAAGATTTTAAAGAGGCAGGGCATTCGATGAAGGTAGGATTTAAAAAAACTGGAAGTGGAATTAAAAAAGGCGCAAAGAAAACAGGACATGCATTTAAAAGTGGAGGAAAGTCTTTTAAAAGAGAGATTACAAAATAAGTAATTTACTTTAAAAGTATTCAATCTCGATTGGGGTAGAAAGCATGTTTTTAGGATCCCACCCACACGTTACAATTCCCCACTTATACTTATATTCTACATAAACATAAACGGGATGGGTGAGGTAATGAGCGGCTTCTCCCCTACACTCGAGAGGTGATCCTAGTTCCTGTTTTAAAAATTCTTGCTGAGCAAAAGCTCTTTCTTCTTCACGGTTTGCCTCATCAATCGTCGTGTTTTCACGATAAGGATCCGGGCCTAAAGCAACCTTCTTAATCTTTGAACGGAAAAAACTTTTTGATTCGTGCACTCCTGCCCACCACGGCATATTTGAAAAATTCCAATCTAAAGGGATGCTTAAAAAACCAAACTGAAAAATGCCGATCCCTTTGGGAATCTGTGCCAAAGTCATTTCAGGCTTGAGGACAAGATTAGAATTTAGGTGAATGGCCCCAGAATTTGAATCTAAAATCATTTTAAAATAAGTCCTGTCGTTTTTTGCTTTTGGTCCGATTTATCATTTTCTCTGCAGAATGAGTAGGGGAATTCCCCGCCCTTAAAATCATGTCATCCCTGATTGTTTTCACCTACCGTAGTCTCTATTGTGAATCTTCGAAAATATTCACCATTCACAAGGAGAGTTGAAAATGAATCAAAACGATAAGAGTTTCAACCAACAATCGAATGCAGAAAATAAAAATTTTTCTTCAGGAGATAAAAATAAAAATGAAGCGATCGACGTGCAAAAACAAAAAGAAGAAAATAAAAATTCGCCCGATAATTTTGGCTCGCTTCGTCATCAAAAAGGTGCCGTAGATGAAAACCAAGATCCTGAGGCGAATGTTCCTGAAGAAGATAACGATCTGGCAGGAGCTGAATACCGTGATCCTCCGGCACCCGGTGCCAAAGCCAAGCATTTGGAATAATTAGCTAGTAACTTAATAGGCCTTAAAATGCCGTACGGAGTGTTTTTAGCCATTTTCTGAAAGATGGCGGCACTTTGACGGCATTTTTTTTGCTCAATACCGAGGGGTTTAATGGAGTACATGAAGCTCGTGAGAGCGAATTAATTGTTGTAGGGTTTGAAGATAGAGCTCCTGTAGGTTCGATTCTATTTTCTTAAATGACTTAAACCGACTTGCCTTTAATTCAATCTCATAACCCACCCGGGCTTCAACGGTGCGATTAGTTTGCTTGGCGATGATTTTTATTTGGCTTTTTCCTTTTGTTTTAGAGGTGAAGGTGCCTTTTTGTTGGCCTGATTCAAATTGCTCGATAACTCCTTCTATTTCCCAAACTGCGCTCTCCGTATTATTC
>CAYWGE010000153.1:0-4928 GCA_964457215.1 uncultured Pseudomonadota bacterium | reverse complement strand
TGAATCGGGTTTCACCATCGAGGTTAGCGGGAGGCTCTTCTACCGGAGGAAGTTTCTTTTTTCTTCCATGCAAATCGGTATCTTCCTCATCTAAGGGAGGAGCCTCGAAAATCAAGGTTTCTTGCAAAGATTCCTCTAATGCACGGGCATCCACATCGAGTAAAGTTTTTTCAAGGTCCTCTGGGGTGATCTTTTTAGGAGGCTTTTTTCCTTTTTTTTCCGAGGGCTTATCTGCCATAACCTCTCTCAATAATTAAGGATTTCGAAGTAAGACACGGGAGATGATTTTTATATTTTTACCATAATTTACTTAAAAGCTCCAATGAGTATTTTCGGCTAAATGTTTGACACTCCTCTAAAATCTCTCCTAGAATAGAGAAGAGTATGATGGAATAGGTCTAAATGGCCTATAAATTTTTAAAGCCTATAAATTAGGGAGTCTAACACCATGTCCGCCTCAACCGCTTATACCGAGAACTCAGAACATCCTTATCAAATCGATAAAGAGCTTTATGATTCTGCCGTTGCCATTCGAGATGAAATGAACCTAACCGCTGAGCGCTTAAGCAAAATGGAAGAACGAAAAAGCGAAGTCTCCGAAGCGGTATATTTACGTGTGAAATCCGATTATCTTACTCAATACGACCGCATTAAAAAGAATTTTGAAATCAAAAGAAAAGAAATTCAAAAATGCCTTGAGCACCTCTATCAAGGAGAAACACTTCATCAACAAGAACTTCAAAATCACAAAGAAGTACTTGAAGAAGCTAAATTCCGAAATTTTTTAGGCGAACATACCGATAAAAAATATAAAGAAATAGAAAACCGTGAAAATGCAGAAATTTCCCGGCTCGATCAACTGATTCAAACCATTCAAAACAATATTAAACAGTATGTAGATTTAGTGGGGCCTGAACTGGCGAAAGTAAATGCAAAAATGGAAAGCTTTAAAGCCCCCAAGCCCGCCGAAAAGAAAGAAGAAGCCCTGCCCGCTTCTGAAGAGCAGGCTTGGGATGACTCAATTTCTATGCCCGTCCAAGCCGAAACGCCGCAAACTGCAGAGTCCGAAGATTATTTTTTAGGAGGAAGTTATTTCGAAACTCAAGAGGCCTCAGAACCTTTGGCGTTTGAAAATAAGAAAAACACAGCCAAAAACAAAGCTCCTTTCGAAGAAAGTAGTTTAACCCGAGTAAAGACCGAGAAATTTAAATCTAAATTTACAGACACTCCGGAGACCAAAGTCAATCCTCCTAAAGCCACTACCTCAAATTCGAATTTCGACGATTCCATTTCTTCTATTTTGCGCAGCATTCCTTTAGATGAAGCTGAAGAAGTCTCTGGCCCGGTTCCGGAAGAAGCGCTTGCCTCTCCTGAAACTATGATTGCCGAATCGATAGCAGATGAAGACGAAGACAGAAGCGTTAATGCAAGACTTGTTTGCATTGAAGGAGATTTAAATTCTCAAGAAATCCTCTTAGGCGAAAATGTTTCGATTGGTCGCTCCCCTTCTAATGATATCGTTCTTAAAGAAGCTAAAGTCAGCCGTCAACATGCCGCGATTAATTTCATTAATGGACAACACATTGTAGTTGATCTAAAAAGTTCAAACGGGATTTACGTGAACGGAGAACGCGCTGAAGAATCTCCTTTAAAAGACGGTGATGAATTAACTGTAGGAAATAGTAAGTTTATTTATCACATAGAATAAACACGCCAGCTTTTTACTAACTCTCTGGTTATGAACGATTTTCTCCCCTCTCAAAATCGTCGATATCGAATTCGAGAAGAATTTGAAGAACAATTTCGTTATCATCAGGTTCCACCGACTCCTCCCTTAAGAGGCTCTCCACTCCCGCTTCCCACCGATCAACTCCCCGCTGAAATGGCACAGGTGCTTCAAGATGCCGCGACGGTCGCGCGCGTGCTGACGGGAAGAAATCCGCAAAACATGGGAGAGCTTTTAAATGCGGTGACTCAACTTCAAGGGCTCTTACAAGAAATTCAAGCGCATTCCCCCTCTCGCTTACCCCCTCGAGGGCCTGCGGTTCCTGCCCACCACCAACCTATTGTGGGCGCTCATCATCACGGCGAACATTTAGCCCATATTCTTCGACACCTTCGATTTCCCGAAGAGTTTTGCCAACATTTTGAAAATATGGCTAACGCCACTCTCTGGCTTGATACTCCGATTGATCCAGAAGCGGATGCTATTTTAAGAACTATTGCCCGAGATTTTTTTCCGAATGGCACTTCCCATCAAGAAGGACTCCAAACCACTTTCAATTCTCCTGAAGCTCAAAGTATTTTTCAAGGCGGACAAATCCTGCAAGGCGCGACTCTTCTACATTCTACGGCCCAGTTGATTGCACTGCTTTTACCTTTCACCAATGTAACCCAACAAAGCATGCAACATCTGGTCAATACGCTAGGATTAGCACCGTTTCTCATTGGCAATAATGCCCAATCCGCCTTACTCACCGGTGCCTTGGCGAGCCAAGCTCAAAAGGGAAACACGGGTTCAGAAACGCTTCCTTTCTTACAATCCTTAGGCTCTCTTCTCATTTCTCAAGGGGTTTCTCCCGGAGAAATTACCCCGCACATTTTAAGCATCCTAGGACAAATATCGGGGGTCACAAACGGGCAAGTGCCTCCTGCACTACTTCAACAATGGATTAGTAAATTGGGATTAGCCATTCAGCCTCAAACTTTAGGCTTAAATCAAAGTTTACAAGGGGGGCAATCGACTAGTTTACTCAATCAACTTTTTAACTCCATCTTAAAAGTTTTTGCGGGGGTCTTATTGATGAATAATCAACTCCTTTGGCCTCAAGCAACCCCAAATGATGCCATGCTGGCCTCGTTAGCCGCACTGCTAGCCACTCAAGCCAAAAAAGCCGAAGAAGCTAAGAAACGCAAAAAGGTAAAACGCAAAGGACAAACCGAAGAACATGAGCGGATTGAAGCCAAAGAAGATCTAGAAGATGATACCGACTCTTCTCACTTATTTGAATTATTGATTCCCGAAGAGGAAGAAAAAGAAGAAGAAATAATCGACGTAGAGTTTAAAGAATTAGAACAGACTTAAATCCTGCTCTTGGCTAATGTGCTTCGCCCCAATTTTTCCCGATTCCAACTCCTACACTTAAAGGAACTTTAAAAGACACGACATTTTCCATCATTTGAATAATTTTTGCTTTTACCAAATCAATCTCGGATTCATGCACTTCAAAAACTAATTCGTCGTGGACTTGGAGTAAAAGTCGGCTTTTCTGAGTTTTTAGAAAATCGTGAATATGAATCATGGCTTTCTTGATAATATCAGCTGCACTCCCTTGAATCACCGTATTAAAAGCAGTGCGCTCTGCCCAAGATCTTAAATTTGGATTTTTACTCCGAATATCAGGAACCGCTCGCCGTCTGTTCCATAAAGTACGGACTTCTCCGGTTTCTTGAGCCCCTTCTAAAATTTTTTGCCGATAAATTTGCACCTGCGGATATCTCGCAAAATATTGCTCAATATATTCTTTGGCTTTTTGAGGAGCAATTCCCAGCTGTTGAGAAAGACCAAAAGCAGTCTGCCCGTATAAGACCCCAAAGTTGACCGTTTTCCCCATCGCGCGCATGGATGAAGTCACTCCTGACTCAGGTAAATTGAAGATTGAAGCCGCAGTCATCGTATGAATATCTTGATTTTCCAAGAAGGCTTGAATCATGGAGGGCTCGTCTGCCAAATGCGCTAAAATGCGAAGTTCAATTTGCGAATAATCTGCCGAAATTAAACAAAAATCTTTTTCGGCAATAAAGGCTTGGCGGATTTTTCGACCCTCTTCTGAACGAATCGGAATATTTTGCAGGTTTGGATCCGAGCTTGAAAGGCGCCCCGTTTCGGCAATCGTTTGATTAAAACAAGTATGCACGCGGTGGGTCTGAGGATCGGCAATTTCAAGCAGAGCATCGACATAAGTAGATTTCAATTTTGTGAGCGAACGATAATTCAAGATTTCTTGAGGAAGTTCATGAAATTTCGAAAGAGAATTTAAAACGTCTACATCGGTCGAATACCCTGTTTTTGTTTTGCGCTGGACAGGTAGTTTTAACTTTTCGAACAATATCTGCCCTAATTGTTTGGGAGAATTAATGTTTAATTTTTCTCCGGCCAAATGATGAATTTTTTCTTCGGCTACCTGTAAGGCTTTGCCAAAATTTTCTTGGAGATTCTTCAAAAATTTTACATCGGTCTTAATTCCCCGCTTTTCCATATCAGACAACACATTCACTAAAGGTAGTTCTATTTCTTCAAACAGCTTCTCTAAGTTTTGCTCTTTAAGTTTAGGCTTAAAAACCTGCGCTAAACGAAAAGTCACATCGGCATCTTCTGCCGAATAAGCTAGGGCTTTTTCTAAAGACACTTCCGCAAAACAAGGATTTTTCTTACCCTCCGTCACCTCCGAAAAAGTAATGGTTTTGTGATCTAAATAAGTCTGCGCAAGCACATCGAGGTTATGGCTGGCCGATGGCTCCAAGAGGTAAGCGGCAATTAAGGTATCGAAACTTAAGCCTTGGGTTTGAATACCAGCCCGACACAAGACTTGCTCATCGTACTTGAAGTTTTGGGCAATTTTCTTTTTGAGGGGATTTTCTAAAAGGGGCTTTAAACACTTGAGTACTTCTTGGAGAGGAAGCTGGATCTCTCCTTCTTTTAAAACATGCCCGACGGGTACATAGTAGGCTTGTTTTGAGGTGCAAAAAGATAAGCCAACGAGATCCGCCTTCTGCGTATCCAAACTTGTGGTTTCGGTATCGAATGCAAATTCTTCGGCTTGCTCAAGATCTTCGAGCATATTTTGAAAAGTTTCGGACGTATTTACTAAAACATAAGAGGTGTTTGGTTTGTTAGGAGCGCTTTCTTTTTTATTCTCGGTGGGAAG
>CAYWGE010000152.1:0-4940 GCA_964457215.1 uncultured Pseudomonadota bacterium | reverse complement strand
CACTTCTGGGTCAGATGGCAATGGATGGTTTATAGACACTGGAGATGGCGGAGATTTTATTGGACGAATCACACCCACTGGCGTTGTTACAGAATTTCCGATTGCCCATTTAGAGACGAGAACGCCTGGGGGATTGCCGATCTTTCTTGTTCCTCATGGAATTACTAAGGGACCCGATGGAAATTTATGGGCTACAGGACTTGGGGGATGGATTATACGAATGACGCTCACAGGAATCACTACCGAATTCCCAGTTGGAACGGTTGAAGGAAACACACCTTTCGAAATCACTTCGGGACCCGATGGAAATTTATGGTTTACAGAAGGGCTTATGAAAATTGGGCGTATTACACCCACTGGAACTCTCACCGAATTTACACCTACTTTTGCAGAAAGTGGAATCTTTGGGGAAATCACTTCGGGACCCGATGGAAATTTATGGGTTATAAGGAATCGAGCGCTGGGAGCTCGTATTGGGAAAATAACGCCTGCGGGAATCCTCACTGAATTCGATGTTCACCCAAGCACTCACGCTTTGGGAATTACTTCGGGACCGGATGGGAATATATGGTTTACAGATCAAAGAGCTGGGGGGCCTTACATTGGACGCATTACACCCACTGGAACCGTTACCGAATTTTCGAGTGGAATTACAGCAGGCGCTAATCTTGGCCAAATTACTTCTGGCCCAGCTCCAGCAAGAGAACTCTGGTTCACGGAAGTTTTTATAACGGGGACACGTGATAATCCAACCTATAGAGGTCAAATAGGAAGAGTTACTCTTCCCGCGATTTCGACATCTTCTACTCCTCCTTTAAAACAGATTATCTATATTCGTCCGAATGAATTCCCTGAAAACGATAATCCCCCTGATCCAAAAACGGATGCCACAAAACTACAAAACTTAGCATCTCCTCCGGTCCAAAAGGAACCAAGCTTATGGGAAAAGGTAAAAGAAATATTTAAATAGGAAATATTGAAGAACTTCTAAAAAAGAGCATTCAGAAATGAGTGCTCTTTTTTTATTCAAAACTCCTACTAGCCTTTTCCCTCAAGCTTGTTATAGAAAAAACTATGCGCCTCAAAAAAGAACAAATCCAAAAAATAGCAAGCTTAGTCGTCTCAAACCTTCTCAAAGAAAAAGCGGCCGTATTCAAAGTGCCGGAAGCGCAAATCCGAGAACGCATTCAAGAAGTGATTACGACGAATTTAATGGCCGAAGTGAAACTCGAAGACGATGTAAGAAAATTGATGGAACAATACCGAGCTCAAATCAATGCGGGTCAACTCGATTCTCAAAAAGTATTTCAGATGATTAAAAAGCAATTAGTGAAAGAAAGAAATTTTGTAATTTGAATTCACTCACCCTCTCCTTAGATAAGGAGAGGGTTGGGGTGAGGTCTGAAAAATTGTGTCAGACCTCCCCTTAATCCCCTCCTTATCTAAGGAGGGGAAAATGCACGGAACTCCCTATGAAATTATCGGAAGAACGCATTAGCCATATCGCCCACCTCATTTGGGATACCTTATATGATGATGATTTAGTCGATTATCCGAGTGATGATGATTCGTTGATCCTCATCAAGAAAACTTTGCTCAATTATTTAAAAATCGACGATGAAATTGATGAAATCGTCCGCCAGAAAATTTCTTCGTTAAAACGCGGGGTTAACGAAGGCGCCCGCGAATGGGATATCCTTTATAAAAAGTATTATGAAGAAGAAGCCCAAAAAAAGCATTTTTAAAGCTTAAAAACTCGTCCGCCCCCTTGACATCTGCCTACTAAACCTTATATCTGACCCGCTCTCCTAAAAAGAGAGAAACCCAAATCTATCAATGAGTTAAACGAGCGCTCTTGAGCGCTTTGTTAAATCATTCATTAACATTCTAAGGAGGATGAAATTATGTCCAAAAAAGCGAACATTCGTCCCTTACGGGATCGCCTTTTGGTGAAGAGACTGAACGAAGAAGAAAAAACAAAAGGGGGAATTATCATTCCTGATTCTGCAAAAGAAAAACCCCAAGAAGGAGAAGTGGTCGCGGTAGGTTCTGGCCGTATCTCGGAAGAAGGAAAAATTACTCCCCTTGATGTAAAGGTGGGCGATAAAATTCTTTTCTCAAAATATTCAGGCACCGAAGTCAAAATCGAAGGCGAAGAATATCTCATCCTTCGCGAAGATGACATTCAGGGTGTTATTTTGTAATTTTGTTTGTTGAATGTAAGGGTAATTCATGAATTACCCCTACAAATTAAAAGGAGATTTTATATGTCGAAAATGATCGTATTCGGAGAAGAAGCCCGCGGTAAAGTTTTACGCGGTGTGGATATTTTAGCAAATGCGGTGAAAGTAACCTTAGGCCCCCGTGGACGAAACGTAGTGCTTGATAAAAGCTTTGGTTCACCCACTGTCACCAAAGACGGTGTCTCGGTAGCCAAAGAAATCGAACTCGAAGATAAGTTCGAAAACATGGGCGCTCAAATGGTAAAAGAAGTGGCCTCCAAAACCAGTGATACCGCTGGAGACGGCACAACCACTGCAACCGTTCTCGCTCAAGCGATTTTCCGCGAAGGGTCAAAGATGGTCGCCGCCGGTCACAACCCCATGGCTCTAAAGCGTGGAATCGAAAAAGCCGTTGCCGCAGCCGTCGAAGAGTTGAAAAAACTCTCGAAGCCCACCAAAGATCGTAAAGAAATTGCTCAAGTCGGAACCATCTCCGCAAACAACGACGACACCATCGGAACCATTATCGCTGAAGCGATGGATAAAGTTGGTAAAGAAGGCGTCATCACTGTTGAAGAAGCCAAAGGGATGGAAACCAGCTTAGATGTAGTCGAAGGAATGCAATTTGATCGCGGTTATCTCTCTCCTTATTTCGTGACCGATCCGGAAAGAATGGAATGTGTTCTTGAAAATCCTTACATCTTGATCCACGAAAAGAAAATCAGCTCCATGAAAGAGCTGCTCCCTGTTTTAGAAAACATTGCTAAATTAAGTAAACCCCTCTTGATCTTAGCCGAAGACGTCGATGGCGAAGCCTTAGCCACCTTGGTAGTAAATAAACTCCGAGGCACCTTGCATGCCGCAGCGGTGAAGGCTCCTGGATTCGGCGATCGTCGTAAAGCAATGCTTGAAGACATTGCCACCTTAACTGGCGGTAAATGCATTGCTGAAGAACTCGGAATCAAACTTGAAAACCTTTCGATCAAAGATCTTGGCCGTGCAAAAAGAGTCGTGATCGATAAAGACAACACCACCATTGTTGACGGTGCAGGCAGCAAAGCCGATATCGAAGGCCGCGTAAAACAAATCCGCGCTCAAGTAGCTGAAACTTCAAGCGACTACGATCGTGAAAAACTCCAAGAACGTTTGGCTAAACTTGTAGGCGGAGTCGCCGTTATCAACGTAGGCGCTTTCACTGAAACCGAAATGAAAGAAAAGAAAGCCCGCGTCGAAGATGCTCTTCACGCCACTCGCGCAGCTGTGGAAGAAGGAATCGTCCCAGGAGGCGGAGTTGCTTTGATCCGTTGTTTAGGAGCCATTGAAAAAGTAAAAGTGACTTCCGAAGAAGAACAAGTCGGAATCAACATCGTGAAACGTGCCTTAGAAGAACCTTGCCGACAAATCGCCGAGAACGCCGGAGTCGAAGGCGCAATCGTTGTCGATGAAATCAAGAAAAACAAGGGTGCTTATGGTTATAATGCCGCAAAAGATAAGTTTGAAGACTTAATCGATGCCGGTATTATTGATCCTACAAAGGTAGCACGGAATGCCCTTCAAAATGCGGCGTCCGTTGCTGCATTAATGCTCACTACCGAAGCCTTAATCGCCGATAAACCCAAAGAGGAAAAAGAAATGCCTGCAATGGGTGGACACGGTGGCATGGGCGGAATGGGTGGCATGGGCGGCATGATGTAGTCTTGAATCTCAAAAAGGGATATCACCCACAAAGGCGTTCCGGAATCCGGGACGCCTTTTTTATTTGGAAAAATTGACACCCTGCACCATTTTCATTTTCTTTTTTCCACCAATTTTATTTCAATTTGATTGACACTCTGATCTTTCCTCACTAAAAGTTTTTCACTTTTAGAAATAAAGGATTTATTCAAGCTTTGTTGACTTACAAGTTCATTAAATAAAGTTTGGCCAAATTCTTTTTTTTAAAAATCCCCACAATTCATTTTCTTAAAAAAATTCTCTCGCAGAGAGATAAAGGGCGGAGGCTACACTATGAAAAAGATTCTTTCGATCTTTCTTTCATTTCTCACACTCATACTTTCTTTTCCGGTTCATGCTTTAGATTTCTCTGCACATGGTTATTACCGGCTCCGCATGGAATTTGATTACGATCTTGATCTGCAAGGCGACGACGATGTTCACCAGGGACTTCAAGGAAGTAACAACCAAGGAGGAAGTTTTTTCTACGGACTCCAGCGCTTTCGCTTAGAACCCGCCTTAAAAGTCAGCGACAATATTTCATTTCAAGCTCAGATCGATTTTTTGGATGACGTCACTTTTGGAACCAATAGCACCAAAACCTTAACCGTTTTTAATCCGCTGACCGGCACCATTGATCTGCCTGTCGTAACCGGTGCCTTTGGTGTAACCGGCGGAGCTGCAGGGGATATCACACAAGGTTCTCAGTACGGTGGAAACATCAATGTCCGCCGAATTTATGTGGATTTACTTACTCCGATTGGAAAATTTCGTTTGGGTCGCCAGCCCTCTCATTGGGGATTGGGAATCTTCCAGAACGATGGTAACGATTGGGATTCTCTCTTTGGTGACACCTTCGATCGTTTTCTTTATATTGGAAAATATGATCTATCAGATGGTTCAAACTTTGCGTTCGCGACCTTGATCGACTTTGCTTATCAAAATAACAATCCTCCGGCGATTTCAGGACTCTCCGCTCCCGAGATTAGTTCTAAACACGACACT
>CAYWGE010000151.1:3147-4954 GCA_964457215.1 uncultured Pseudomonadota bacterium | reverse complement strand
ATCTGACTTTCGTGAAATACCTAGAAAAAAAACCGTAATTAAGATTGCTAAAACTGAGCGAAAAACAGAAGGCGAATAAGGCAGAATTAAAGCATAGATCAAAACAGGAAAAATAGAAAAGAAAAGAGCTAGACGAGGTAGGGATATATAGTAAGCAAGGGGGGGATAGAGCGAAAACACAGCTCGAAAAAAGAAATAAAAAAATCCTGCCAGCATGGCAAAGTGAAGCCCTGAGACTACTAAAAGATGCAGGGTTCCTGTACGCTGAAAAAGTTTTTGCGTTTTAGGATCAAGCGCTGTCTTTTGCCCCAGCAATAAGGCTTTTAAAATATTTTTAGATTCGCTCTCCGGCAAAGTAGAAAAACTTTTCTCTATTTTATTTTTCAAAAATACTGCGAAGTGCGAATTAAATTTTAGGTTTTCTGCGCGTTTCACGAGATGTTCTGGGCTTTCAACGCTGGTGAGAGTACTTGCCCCACGAATCAAAAGAGAGAATGGAAAATCCCAAGAAGAAAAATTTCGAAACCCTTGGGGAATTTTAATCAACGAATAGCCCTGAATTTCATCTCCTCGCTCAAAAGAGCAGTCGCCCTGCAAAACACGGACTTGAAGGGTTCCCGAGCTAAGAGAGAGATCTTGGTTTTGCCGGATAGCATAGATGGCAACGAGCAGCTCCGAGCCCTTCCCTTTTTTTTCACAAGCTTCAATGACTTCTCCGGCCCAATAGCTCTTCACTCCATTGGCCCAGGCTAAAATTTCTTGCTGATGGACTTCATTGATTTGTTTAACGGCGATCGAATTGCCAAAAATGGCGAAAAGACACGCTATAAAAAAAGGCAAAAATCGAGAGGACTTGGAGAGGGTTAAAAGGCTAAGCGTGACAAAAAGAAAACTAAATCCGTAAGAATATGAAATGGGAAGTCCATAAAAAACAGAACTTCCAATCCCGAACATAAATCCAACGGTAAGCCACAAAAGAGGACGTTTCAAGACGATGCAGGGGGAAGGTAGAAAACCTCTACATTTTTTTCTAACTCGTGGTCAATCTCAATCCATAACTCTTCAACAATCGCCCGAATTTTTTCGTAATTGATATTTCCAAAACGGTTCGCAAGAATAACACCCAAACGGTTTTTCAATCCCTTTAAAAAAATCTTTGTTTTGGGATTAGGATTTTTTCGGGCCATTTCAATAAAGGCATGAACGTTAATTCCATTAATATAAAGCGCTCCTCCTTCGACTCGAAAAGAGACCCCATCGACTGTTTCATCTAATTTACGTTTTAAACGGCGGGCTAAGGCTCCCAGCAATCCTTGAAGCAAGGCCGCGAAGACCGCTAATTGTTCGGGGTCGCGCGTTCGGGATAAGGCCCAACGCCGATAAAGCTCTAAACGCTGGGCAATTTGATTCCAGTAGGTAGTTGAGAGTTGACTTAAATTCTCGGCAATCACTTTGGCTAAATCTTGCTTATTTAAATAAATCTTGCCTGCACGAAAATTAAAGGTAAGGTCCCCTGTCTTATACTCCCAGCTCTCAGCATGGTCATCTCTTATATCTCGATCCGGTATTTCGGTCTGGGGGATTAGGTTCGGAGTACGAATGTTTTTGATTTCATCCATGATCTTAATGCACCTTTAAGGGTTGAATATAAAAGGAACAAAAAATGAAACAACTCCATTATTCTGAAATTCCTTCTCCTCAAGGAAAACTTCAAGCACTCTTTTTTGATAAAAAACTTGCTTATTTAAGCTGGGAAAATAAATCCGCTTTAGAGTTTACATATAGTGCAAATCTTAATCCTAATAAA
>CAYWGE010000151.1:0-3137 GCA_964457215.1 uncultured Pseudomonadota bacterium | reverse complement strand
TTGGGCTGCAAGCTTACCCTACCCCATTATCGAATCAAAGCCTCCCAAAGACTTTACTCGTGAACTTCATGATTATTTTAAAGGCAAACGCACCCAATTTAAAACTCCTATTATTTTTTTAAAGGGTACCCCGTTTCAAAAAAAGGTCTGGGAAACCTTACTCAAAATCCCTTATGGTCAAACCCGCTCTTATCGTTGGTTAGCAGAATTAATCAAATGCCCAAAAGCTTTTCGGGCGGTGGGAAACGCCAATGGGAAAAATGCTATTCCGATTGTCATTCCCTGCCACCGGGTGATAAATTCAAATAACGCACTTGGCGGCTATTCTTCTGGCTTAAGCCGCAAGAAAGCCTTGTTAAAAATTGAAGGGGTTCGTTTATAAATTATGGTTCTTCCTATCCAGCAAACTGAACAAGGGGCTTTAATTGGCGATGTGGAATTTGTTTGGGCTAAAAATGCCAAAGAATTTTTCTTTTCGAATTCAATCGTCGTCCACGAACCCGAAGTTTTAATCGTCGATCCTTCAGCAAATTTTAGTTTCTTCGAAAAACTGGCCGCTCAAAATAAAGTGCGAACTGTCTTAAATACTCATTACCATATCGATCACCGCTCTCTCAATCACCTCTTCGAAAATGCGCAATTTTTGTGTCATGAACAAGACAAACAAGCCATTCTCTCTTTCGATAACTATTTAAAGTACGCCGATCAAAACCAAGACTCTTCTTACATCATGTGGCTCAAGGGCGTTTTTTCTTCGTTAGAAATTCAGAAGCAAGTGGTTCATCAAACCGTTAAAGATTCAGAGTATCTCCCCACAAATGGCACTCGTATTAAAGTAATCCATATTCCTGGCCATACGCCAGGCCATATCGGCCTTTATTTCGAAGAATTGAAGGTGTTTTACATTTCCGATATCGACTTAACACCCATGGGGCCTTGGTATGCCAATGTTTCATCAGACATTGATCAGTTTTTAGCGTCGATCAAAAGAATTCGAGAAACCCCCGCCGATTACTACATCACTTCTCACGGCGAACGGGTTTATGAACCCGAACGGTTTTTAGAAAAACTGGATCGTTTTGAAGCAGCGTTTCAAAAAAGAGATGAAAAAATTTTGGAGGCGCTCCAGCAAGGAGCAAAAACTTTAGAAGAACTTTCTCAGATAGGGATTATTTATAAATCATCCCAATTAGGGGACCCACTGAAGGCTTGTTTCGAAAGACAAATGATCGAAAAGCATTTGAACTATTTTTTAGCCCAACGAAAAATTTTAAGAGATAAAGGCGGCTATTACTTACTACTCAACCGAAACAAAGTATAATTGCGACTACTTCAAAAGTACTAACGGAACCACAACCCCTGCCACCGCAACCAAACCCGCTAAAGTCCCAATCAACGCGACATTCATTCGATCCTCTTTGGTTTCCGGAACGCGTTGATCGCTTTCAGTCGCAACGGTTTTCACATTTCCATAATATTCGGGTGGAGTAAGTTTACTATAAAATTCTTGGGTGGTTTTAACTGCCCGGGCATGCATTCCACAAGCTTGCAGAGGAAGACACAGTAGCACAACAAGAGCTATTTTTTTAATCACAAGATCTCCTAAATTTTAGGAATCTCTCAAAAGATCCAGATACAAGGCGCCCCCAACGAGCAACCGGAACGTACTGACATGTACGTGAGGATTGCGAGTGCAGCGGGCAACGCTGCCCCGAAGGGGTCCCCTGGGGGATAGATGGATTTTTTCAGAGATTTCTATACTGAAAAACTCGTTCCACAACCACATTCACTCTTAGCATTCGGATTATTAAACTTAAATCCCGAACTCATTAAATCACTATGATAATCAATTTGCATTCCGTTTAAGAATAAATAGCTTTTTTTATCAACGAATACTTTTACGCCTTCTTGCTCAATCACTTTATCTGCTTCAGTAGGCTTTTCTTCAAAGGAAAAATTATACGAAAGTCCGGCACAACCTCCGCCTGAGATTCCAACTCTCAACCCATAATCGGGTTTTCCTTGTTGGCTCAGCAAGGTTTTAACCTGCTGAACTGCTTGTGGGGTAAGTGTAATCATGATTTCCGACTCCGTCTCTGGTTTTCGCCTTGGGCTACAACCACTTCTTCATCCACCCAGCAAGCTGGGTCCCCGGATTCAGTCGCAACCCTTTCTCGTCCGTGCCCAAAGGGTACACCCGGACTCAGTCATAGTTCTAATTTCTACTTAAAGACTTTCCATGCGCATTCGTCAAGAACGCATTTGTTTTATTTCTTGAATCACGCGCTTGGCGACCGTCTCGACTTCTTCTTCGGTCGTGTAACGCCCTAATCCAAAACGAATGCATGAAGCCGCTTGATCTGCACTCAAGCCAATTGCACGTAATACGTGAGATCCTTTTCCATGAACTGAATGGCAGGCTGAACCCGATGAAAGTGCAATCTCCCGCAGATTCATCATTAGTTTATCACCCCGAATACCGGGAAACAAGACGTTGAGATTATGGGCCAATCGCTCAGTAGGATGCCCTAATACTTTTAAGTTGGGGATTTCTTTTGAGAAAGCAAGGGCGAGTTTTTCTCGTAAATGCAAAAGGCGTTCATTTTCGGCTTCATGATATTTCCAGGCAAGCTCCACCGCCTTCCCCATTCCCACAATTCCGGGCACATTCAAGGTACCGGATCGAAGCCCCCTCTCGTGCCCTCCTCCATAAATTAAAGGAAGAAGAGAAATAGGTTTTGTTTTTTTTCTAATATACAAAGCCCCCACACCTTTGGGCCCGTAAATCTTATGAGAAGAGAGGGAGAGTAGATCAAAACAGAGCTTATCTGCTAAAAGAGGAATTTTGCCTGCAGCCTGTGCGGCATCCACATGAAATAGAAGATTATACTTCGAAGTAATTTTCCCAATTTCAGACAGAGGCTGTAAAGTTCCTATTTCATTATTTGCCCCCATCACCGAAACCAAAATAGTTTGAGGTGTAATCGCTTTTTCAAGATCGGCAGGATTTACTTGTCCTTGAGAATCCACCGGTAAACGCGTCACTTTAAAACCTTCCTTTTCAAGACGTAATGCCGCCTCTAAAACCGAAGAATGCTCTGTCGCGACTGTAATCAAATGACTTGCAGGTTTTGCAG
>CAYWGE010000150.1:0-4955 GCA_964457215.1 uncultured Pseudomonadota bacterium | reverse complement strand
GCCATTCAATCCTATGGCATCTTTGTTTGGGCCGGCATGATTGTGGGTTTTGATCACGATAAAAAAGATGTGTTTAAACAACAGCTCGATTTCATCAATGAAACGAATATTCCTATTTCAATGACGGGCATGCTCAATGCCCCGGCCAATACCCCTTTGTGGACCCGATTACAGGCCAGTGGCCGCCTTATTGAAGGCTATCAATACAAAGACCAGGCCGACACGAATATCATCCCCCTCAACATGACTAAAGAAGAGCTACGAACGGGTTATGTAGAACTCATGAACGAGCTCTATTCTTACAAAAACTATTCCAAACGCCTTTGCGGCACCTTAAACGCCATCCAACGCACGCCTACGCGGCACAAAAAAGCGTTTTCACTGCGACACCATTACTACAATGTAAAACGCTTGATGATTTTGCTGAGCCATTATGTTTTGGGAGATGCAGAACGGAGAGCTTATTTTTTTAATGTTTTGAATGAAATTCGCAAAACGAATCCAAGCTATTTAAAAGAAGCCCTCTGGCATTTAGCACTTCACAAACATTTCTTTGAGTACAGCAAAGCTTTAAAAGAAAATCTAAAATTAACTGAAGAAGGAAAACGAGCTTTTGATTTAGCCAGCTAACCTTACAATTAGACTTGATCTTTATTCATTTTCAGATTTTAATTTTCCACTCTCTGATGAGTTTTAGTAAAAATAGTTCGAGTATTAAGTTTGCATTTTGTTTCTTGTCTTCAATCACTCATGTGGAAAATTCTTAAAAAAAGTTTCATCCAATGGAACCAAAGCAATGTTTTTGAGCACGCAGCAGCTTTGGCGTATGCGACTCTTTTTTCAATTGCCCCTACCTTAATTTTGGCAATCGCGATTTCAGGAATTATTTTCGGGAATAAAGCTGCCGAAGGAAAAATATTCTTACAAATTCAAGAGTTCATTGGCCAAGAAAGCGCTACCATGATTCAGCGCATCATCCACCGCGCTTCGATTGGTAAACACGATGTGCTTGCCACCACATTAGGAGTTATATTCTTTCTTCTGGGGGCTACAGCTGTATTTGCCCAACTTAAGAGTTCTCTGAATACAATGTGGAGAATAAAGCCTAAAGAAGGAACAAACAGCTTTTTAAAATTTTTTAAAACCCGTCTGCTTTCTTTAGCCATGGTTATCAGCTTTTGCTTTATCTTGCTGGTTTCTCTTGTGTTGAGCACACTTCTCACTGCGTTCGGCACATTAATCGCGGATTACCTTCCTATCACCCTCAATGTCTTAAAAGGAATTAACATGGTTCTGTCGACAGCGGGAATTGGAGTAGCATTTACCATGATATTTAAATTCCTCCCGGATATTCGTCCACCCTGGAAAGACGCAACCATCGGAGCTCTAATTGCGACATTGCTGTTTGCGTGTGGCAAATCATTAATCAGTCTTTACATTCAACATAGCGGCATTAGCACTATTTATGGGACCGCTGCATCACTAGTGATTATTATGGTTTGGATTTTTTATTCTTCTTTGATTTTATTTTTCGGAGCTTCTGTCACCCACGTTTGTTCTCAAGAGAATTCGAGAAAAAAATAATTCTGTAAACTTAAGCGGAATGTGATTTTTGTTTCTTTAAAAGCACTCTATATTGAGAAAATGCCCAAAGAACAAAAGGGAAAGAAATTATAGCTCCTGCAATAAAACTCAAGATCCATGGCGAATAAGAAACTGCATTTTCGTAGATAAAATAATATCCAAGCTTTGCTGCCAAACCGAGAAAAAACCCTACTGACCCAAAAAAATAAAAAGCATAACGACTCACGACTAAGAGGGTTCCGTGAATATCCCGATCAAAACGGCGTCCCGCAATTTTATAAAGTCCCACATCCACACCGAAAAGATCATGCACTACTCCTACTAACATCCCAATCAAGCCCACCACAAAAGCAGTGCTGATTACAGTGTAAAGGCTCGTCGGAAGCGTTAGCCAAGGGCTCGCCAAAACAAAAACCAAGCTAAAATAAGAGGCATAAATCAAAGGTCTTTGAAGAGGGACTAAAAAAGATAAAATAGAGGTCTGCCATTGCCATAGCTTAAAAAATCGCACCGCGATCCCAATAAAAATCCCTACAAAGATGGTCGGTGTGAGTAAGAGATAAAGCCAATACATTAAACGATTCTGAAAGCACCAAAATAAGAAACTGACAAATAGGCTCAGGCTAGGAATAGTCCACAGAATAATAATCTCAATTTTTCTTTTTTCAAAAGCTGAAGGTTCCATAACTATTTTGGAGAAAACAAACTTTCGAATTGTCCATACCCTTCTTTTTTCAAATCTTCGCGAGGAATAAATCGAAGAGAGGCTGAATTAATACAATACCGCATACCACCCGGCATAGGCCCATCATGAAATAAATGCCCTAAATGACTATCGCCCTGTTTACTGCGCAGCTCAATGCGTTCAATGCCTAAACTTCCATCTTTTTGTTCGGTAATATTTCCTCCCTGAATCGGTTTTGTAAAACTGGGCCAGCCCGTGCCTGAATCAAATTTATCGGTCGAACTAAACAAAGGCTCGCCCGTCACTACATCGACATAAATCCCCTCCCGCTTATTATCCCAGTAAGCATTATGAAAAGGCCTTTCCGTTTGAGCATTTTGAGTCACCTCGTATTGTTCAGGACTTAATTTTTTTCTTAATGTTTCCTCACTGGGCTTTGAACTTACGCTCTGAGAAACGGGAATTTGTTTTTTGTCTGCAGAAAGCTTTCCACACGCAATCGTGGCTATGGATAAAAACACAAAAATAAAGAAAATATTTTTTTTCATACCAACCTATTCTTACGGCGGCTTGTTGTTGCACTGGATTATTAGCTAGGCATTTTACTCATCTCGGTGGACTAAATCAGGCGAAAAAGCCGGGAGACAAATCGCAAAGTATTCCGCACCTTCTGGGCCTGGAGTTGAATATTGCACCCACTCCCCTTTTCGGGCGATTACTGCTTGTCCCGCCTTTACTTGCAATACTCCTTCTTTCGATTTTACTTGGAGCATTCCTTTTAAAACAACCGTATACTCCTCAAATTCTGGCTTTTGACCAGGCTCTTCCCATCCCGATGGGCTTTGCATGTGGGCGATGCTAGCAGCAGAATCTTTTGAATTTACCCGGCCTACGTATTCACGAATAATTTTTGGCTTATTACCCACGGCTTTCACTTGAGTGGGTTTCTCGATGAAAATCGGCATGCTTAATCCTTATTTTGCTGGCGTATTTTTCCAAGATTTTTCTAAAAATTGATCCCGGCCTGAACCGTAACGATACATTTTATAATGCAGAGTATTCTTTTTATAGTAATCTTGATGATAATCTTCCGCAGGATAAAATTTTTGAAAGGGACGAATTTCAGTAAGAATGGGCTTCTTAAAACGACCCGATGCTTCTAACTGCTTTTTAGACTCTTCGGCTAAAACATGCTGTTCTTCGTTATGATAAAAAATGCCAGTTTTATACTGAGAGCCTCGATCCACAAACTGTCCACCATCATCGGTGGGATCCACATTTTGCCAAAAGACCTCTAAGAGTTGAGAGTAGGTAAGTTGACTCGGATCATAGCTAATCTGAATGGCTTCGATATGGCCTGTTTTTCCAGAGGATACCTCTTCATAGGTAGGATTTTCCTTGCTCCCCCCCGTATAACCCGCAACCACTTTAATTACACCTTTCAACTTTTCAAAGGGCGGCTCCATACACCAAAAACATCCCCCTGCAAAAGTAGCCGTCGCTGTAGAATTTTGAGAACTAACTTGTTTTTCCATGGCACAAAATCCCGATTTAAAATTAAAACAAAAAATAAAAATTAAGAAAATAAAAGTAACTTTTATCCTCATCATATCAAAATAACCTTATTGAGTTGCATGGGCCTACATAGGAGGACGATCTTCTCTCAGTATCCTCTGATCTTGCTTTAATTGTTTTTGATCTTGCTCAAGCTGTTTTTGATCTTGTTGAATTGTGGCCGGATCCGCATTATTTTTCTTATCCATTTCTAATTTTTGTTGGTCTTGCACAATTTTATTTTGATCAATTTGAATGGCGGTTTTATCATCCCAAATATAATCTGCATGAGCTAAAGGAATAAGGCCTGAAAAAAGAAACAAAAAAAATAAACTTATTTTTTTCATATTTCCCCCCTCGTTTTTAACTTAAACTCTATGGTATAGTATTTTAACTCTTTCCTAAAGAAAAATCATGACCCGCCTCGGGCGGACGAAAACCAGAAATGGAAATTAAACACCATGGAAAAACCCACGCTGGTCTACGATGGAGATTGCACCTTTTGCATTCATTGGGTTGTCCGGTGGAAAAATTTTACTCAAGATCAAATCGACTATAAACCTTATCAAGACGTCAAAAATCTCTTTCCCCAAATCCCAGAAAACGCGTTTAGCCAATCTGTTTACTTAGTTCGAACCGATGGCAGTTTTGTAAGGGGTGCCGAAGCTATATTTGAAGCCCTTCAGAACGGAGGCAAAAAATGGCCCCTTTGGTTCTACAAAAAAATTCCAGGGGTAAAATTTTTATCTGAGTTTTTTTATCAAAAAGTAGCCCAAAACCGTCCTTTCTTTTCCCACCTCAGTAAAACTTTGTGGGGAAGCCCTGAAATTTCTACTTACCAGATCACTCAGAATATCTTCACCCGAATGCTAGGACTCGTTTACTTCTTCGCTTTTCTTTCTTTAGCCTTACAAATTAAAGGTTTAGTAGGTAGCAAGGGAATTTTACCAGCTAGAAATTTTCTTGAAATTATTTACATGCATACTGGGCTTGAACGGTATTGGTTTATACCGACTCTCTTTTGGTTTCAAAATAGTGATTGGGCACTTCAAGCGGTCTGTTGGTTAGGAGTGCTGCTTTCGATTTTGTTGATGGTGGGAGCTGGCTCTTCAATTATCTTATTGGGCCTTTG
>CAYWGE010000149.1:0-4989 GCA_964457215.1 uncultured Pseudomonadota bacterium | reverse complement strand
GCGACAAAGTATTTAGAAGATCTCACTTATGCCGGTTTCTTGAGGAAAGAAAAAATTGGCCGTTCAAATTATTTTATCAATGTACGCCTATTCGAGATACTAAGTGGTAAGGAGATGGGTGGATCTTCGTAAAATAAATTCTGCAAAAATTAAGGAATCCACATCGGTTGGCACTCGCAAAGTTCCAAATGCAAGGTGCCGGCGAGGAGGCAAGCGGAGTCTCACATTGCGGGATGAGCATTGACGACAAAACGACAACGCCACAGTTGGACTTTTTCAGTGCCAACTACTTAGTAATTTCATGTTTAAAGGATTTACCCCCCCTGCTTAAACGCATGGCCCGTTTTCTTAGCCCCTTTTTTAATCCCATGCCCGGTCTTTTTAAAACCTGTCTTCATAGAATGCCCCGCATCCTTAAAATCTTGTTTGGCCCCCGCTTGTACCCCATGTAAGCCACCTAAACAACAAATCCATAAAACAAAACTGATTCCCAAATTTCTAAAACACATCAAAAACCCCTTTTTAAGATTCTCTCTTATTTCTATCGTATTTTAAAAAAAAGGAAAATTTTTTTAAGGACAGTTCGGTCTGATGATCATTTCAATTTTGGTGCTCGAAGTACAACTTAGACAAGTTCGCCTCCCCTTTTTACTGACAAGTCCTTAGATTATCTAACAAAGGGACTTACCAGTACCAACAGGGCCGTAGGGAAAGTCCTCTCAGACTGTCCCGATCATTTAAAAGTCTAAATGAAGACGGGACTGTCAAATAAACAGCGGTCCTGTTCGTAATTTTTAGTGATTAATCCCCTATATCTATTCTTAGTTTGCTCTGGCAAGCACTGTTTACGGCTATGAAAACTTTCCATGAAATTCGAATTCCATACGAAAAAGACCCGGATTTGACCCACTGGGTTAGCCAAAATTTAGGTTTGGAAAGCCCTCAAATTGAAAAAATTCAAATTTTAAAAAGAAGTTTAGATGCTCGAAATAAAAATCAGCTTTATTGGGTTTTTTCCATTCGCGTTTACTTGAAGGGCGAAAAAGACACTCACCATTTAGAAAATTTCCGGCTAGTAGAGTGGAAAGGCCCTCCCCCTCTTATTATCGGCGCAGGCCCCGCAGGGTTGTTTGCTGCTCTCACTTTTTTAGAACACGGCATTCGTCCCATTCTTTTTGAGCAAGGCGACCGCACTTATCCACGAATGCGTAAGATTAGCCAATATTGGCGGCATGGAATTTTAGATCCTCAAAGCAATGTGTGTCATGGTGAAGGCGGAGCCGGCACTTTCAGCGATGGTAAACTGATTACACGGATCAAGAGTCCTTGGATTCACAAAGTCATGCAAACTTTTGTGGATTGTGGCGCACCGCCGGAGATTACTTATGTTTACAATCCACATGTCGGAAGCAATCTGATTCGTGAAGTGATTCGAAATTTAAGCGATCAATTGATCGCGCGAGGCGCAAGCCTCCAATTTAATACAGCAGTCAAATCTTTAGATTTATCTCACAAAGAACTAAAAGGAGTTTGTTTAAGCGACGGAAAAAAAGTGGAAGGCACAGGGCTCATACTAGCCTCAGGCCATAGCGCAAGTGGCTTTTTCAAAACCTTACACGAGCAAGGCTTAAACTTCGAAGCAAAGCCTTTTGCAGTGGGCTTAAGGATCGAGCATCCCCAACAATTGATTAATGAATGGCAGTACGGAAAAAATTATTTTCCGGAATTAGAAACCGCTCAATACAAACTCAAAACCTATTGGGAAACAGAGAATATCGGCGTCTATAGTTTTTGCATGTGTCCGGGAGGCTATGTGATTTCAAGCGGAACAGAAGCCGGGCGAACGGTGATTAATGGCATGAGCAATTATCACCGCAATTCCCCGTGGGCCAATGCGGCGCTGGTCTGCACTGTTGACACCTCTCAAATTGAAGGCAATCACCCTTTTAAAATGCTGCACTTTCAACAAAAGCTCGAAGAAAACACCTACCAAAAAGCAGCATCTCGAAAAGAAAATTGGAAGATTCCCGCGCAGAGCCTAGAAGATTTTTTAGCAAACCGCCCAAGCCAAAATTTTTCTTCTTCTAAAAAGGTTTCAAGCTGTCCTTCAGGCGTAATCCCCACCAATCTTTCAGATATCTTCCCTACCTGGATTACCCAGCACCTGCGGCAAGCAATTTTGGATTTTGAAGAGAAACGTCCTGGTTTTATTTACCCTCATGCACTACTTCACGCCGTAGAATCTCGCACCTCTTCTCCTGTAAAAATTCCTAGAGATCCTGAGACCCTTGAGGCGTTATCCTTATCAGGGTTATTTCCGTGCGGAGAAGGGCCTGGTTATGCAGGTGGAATTACGAGTGCAGCGGTCGATGGAATCAAAGCGGCATTAGGTTGGATCAAAAAATTTTGCGATTAAATGGGTTTATTTAGAGAAGATATCAATATCGACATTGGGTTTCGCCACATTGGGCACCGCGGGCACATCAGGAATTTCAGAATGATTCGTTAGCCCCGTACGAGGATCACTCGTGTTGTCGGTCATACCGGTATTGGTTGTCATGCCTTGATTCCACTGAATGCTGCCATCGGGAATCTCCGAATGATCCGTCATGCCCACACGTGCATCGCTCGTATTGTTGGTCATACCGGTATTGTAAGTCATATCGGTATTGGGAGTAGCTGTGTCACCATCCCCTGCCCAACCTAACCCAGCAAAGGAACTCAAAAGAATGAATATAAAAAATATCCTTTTCATACAAAGATTATCCTGCAAGGCCACAAGGCTTGGCAAGACCTAAGAAAAAACATTTCGGACAATTTTCAACTTCTGTTAACATTCCTCACAAACTTATGAAAATTTTCTCTCATTTAAATAATTTTGGCCTCTACGATCTTTTTTTTAAGAAGCGCTTTTTCTATTTATTCTTAGCATTGCTCATTCCTTATCTCTTGCATCCTTTGGCAAATACAGAGCTGCTCGGGATTAGTTTACTGGACTTTGCTTTTACTTTAATTCTTTTTGTGGGGATTTTTGCGGTAAGCGAAAAAAAACATCTGGCGATTGGGGCTCTATGTTTAGTCGTTGTTACTCAAGCACTCACTTGGACAAGCCATTTTCTTCCCTCCCAACCCCTCATTTTTTTAGGGCTATGTTTAAATTGTATCTATTTAATTTATACGGCAATCGTCTTATTCGAACACATCGTTCGTCAACGAACAGTCACTACCAATACTCTATTTGCCGCACTTTGCGTGTATCTACTCTTTGGACTGATTTGGGCTTTTATCTATTCTCTCATTCAAGACATCAACCCTCATGCTTTTTACATCAACCGTATTTTTTTTGCGAATGAGCCGGAAGGAAAACATCTTTTTTATCAACTCTATTACTTTATGTATTTTAGTTTTACCACGCTCACCACTTTAGATTTTGGCGATATTCTACCTATCTCTCCATGGAGCAGAGTGTTTACTTCACTTGAAGCAATTGTAGGGCAACTTTATTTAGTGGTAATTGTTTCTCATCTTGTGGGGCTTCATATTTCTCAGTGGCTCAGAAATAGTTCAAAAAAATAAAAATAAAGAAAATGAAAAAAAATGGAAGGAATCGTTTTATTTATTTCCTAAGGAATCCTGTAGCCAAAATTTCAGTCACAACTTTCGCCATTTCAGTGGGCGAGCAAAGATCTTTCACCTGCCCGGCAATCGTCAAATCGGCCAGCCCATGAACCATGGCCCAAGCAGCCAGCGCAATCTCATTGGCATTTCTTGAAACAATAATTTTTTCTTTTTGACACTCTACAATAGTCTGTTTGAGCTGATTGAGAGTCTGATTCGCAATTTCATAGAGGCCTGGAAACTCTTTTTTATCTGCAAATTCACGCGCAAACATCACTCGAAAATGAGAAATATTTTTTGTGGCAAAAAGCACATAGCTCACTCCTAGCGCTTGCAACTGTTGAAGCGGGCTTGCTTGTTTACGGGCTTCACGCTGTACTTCAAATAGCTTTTTGAACCCATCTTCAGCAACTGCCGCCAAGAGCTCATTCTTACTTTTAAAATGCCGGTAAGGCGCGGCATGAGAAACTCCTGCCAAGCGAGCAACTTCACGCAGCGTTAAGTCTTCGATTCCGTGCTTGGAGATAATCTTAAGAGCTGACCGAATTAAGGCGCCGCGCAAATCTTCGTGATGATACGTCTTTTTTCTTTTCATAAATCTTGAAGAAAAATAATGTTGACAAAGTAAACATTTAACTTATGTTACCATTGTAAACATCGTTCTGTTAATTTAAAAGGGGCTTTATATGTGTGGCATTGTCGGCATTTTTTCACAAGAAAAACTTATCTCACCTTCTCTTTTGCACAAAGGTATGAATACCTTACAGCATCGTGGTCCGGACTCATGCGGCTTCTGGATTTCTCCTTCTCAAAAAGTAGCTTTAGGCCATACGCGTTTGAGTATTATCGATCTCTCAACAGGTCATCAACCCCTTTCCAATGAGAATGAAAAAATTCATGCCATCGTGAATGGGGAATTTTATGGCTTTGAAGAAATACGTTCTCGGCTTGAAAAAAAGGGCCACGTTTTCAAAACCCAATCGGATAGCGAGATTTTAATTCATCTCTACGAAGAATATGGCCCTGCTTGTTTAAAAGACTTGCGCGGAGAATTCGCTTTTGTGCTTTGGGATGAACCAAATCAACTCCTCTTCGCTGCTCGCGACCGCTTCGGCATCAAACCCCTTTATTATTCTAATTACAAAAAGGCGCTTTATTTTGCCTCAGAAATTAAAGCAATCTTAGCTTTAGAAGTCCCCGCTGTTTGGGATGAAGAAGCCTTCTATTTCACTCAACACGCCTTGGGCACCAATCTTCAAAACAGAAGTTTATTCAAAGGAATTTCTCAAATCCCTCCTGGGCACTATCTATTAGCCAGCGCCAATCATCAGCAAATGGTTCAATACTGGGATTTCGATTATCCAAAAGCCG
>CAYWGE010000148.1:3997-4994 GCA_964457215.1 uncultured Pseudomonadota bacterium | reverse complement strand
ACAAACAAAGCGTCGCAAAAAAAGTCATCATTACAAAAATCGTTTCAAGATCACGACTTTTCGCAACTTGTCCTTTTTTACGGGCCTCTCGTAGCCTTTTAGGGGTGGCCTGCTCTGTTTTTTCCTGACTGGATTCAGACATGAGAAATAAGTTCTTTAAGGGTTAACTGACTCAAAAATGAGTACTCTCTTCTTCTTTATCGTCTTTTAAGCGATCAAAGTTGCTCTAAATAACGCACTGCATCTTTGGCAAAATAGGTGAGAATAAAGCTAGCACCTGCCCTTTTAATCGCTAATAAAGACTCTAACACTACCCTCTTTTCATCTAAATACCCTGCTTTGGCTCCGGCCTTAATCATCGCATACTCTCCGCTTACTTGATAAGCCGCTAAAGGAATTGTGAATTGTTCGCGCAAGCTGTGCAAAACATCGAGACAAGGTAGAGCGGGTTTCACCATTAAAATATCGGCCCCTTCTTCGATATCTAAATGGGCTTCGGTAAGTGCTTCTCTTAAATTGGCAGGATCCATTTGATAACTTGCACGATCCCCAAAGGCAGGCTTCGACCCCGCAGCTTCGCGAAAAGGTCCGTAAAAAGCGGAGGCATATTTCACGGCATAAGACAAAATCGGGAGTTCTTTATATCCGGCGGCATCGAGCTCGTCGCGAATGGCCTGAACCCTTCCATCCATCATGTCGGAAGGCGCAATCACATCGGCACCCGCCCGCGCTAAAATGCCAGACATGCGAGAAAGCAGTTCTAAGGTGGTATCGTTTTCAATTACGAAAGGCGCTTCTCCTTTTCTAATAAAAGAGGGAGCGGAAGGCGGTCTTACTACCCCACAATGTCCATGATCGGTATATTCACACAAACAAACATCGGCGATTACTAATAAATTGGGAGCTGCTTTTTTAAGGGCGGCAATAGCGCGCGGGATTAATCCATCTTCCGCATAGGCTCCAGTTCCCATGGAATCCTTTTTAGAAGACACCCCAA
>CAYWGE010000148.1:0-3987 GCA_964457215.1 uncultured Pseudomonadota bacterium | reverse complement strand
AATGACCGCTAAGATTCCTAACTTTTGCAGAGTTTTAGCTTCTTGAGAAAGTTGATCAATCGATAAATGGAAAACTCCAGGCATCGATTTGATTTCTCTTCGAATGGATTTTCCTTCACAAATAAAAAGAGGACAAACAAGATTTGCCGGCTCGAGAGACGTTTCTCTCACCAGTTTCCGTAAGGTTGGGTTTTCACGTAGTCGACGTGGGCGATGGATAGGAAACGGCATAATAAACTCAATTTACAGGTTTTTTCTTAATTTGACTAGAACTTCTAAATGAGAAGTTCTGGGGAAAAAATCAAAGGGAATAATCTTCTCGATCTCCCAAGCCTCTCGCAGAAAGAACTTCAAATCTCGAACTAAGGTAAGTGGGTTACAAGAAAGATAGAATAAATGTTTAAGCGAACTCTTAGCTAAACACAGCGCTGCAGATTCTTCTAAACCTTTACGGGGAGGATCAACGATTGCCAAACACTCGTTGCTATTTTCTTTTGCTAAAACTTCTGGCAAGACATCTTCAACACGGCGAGAAAGAATTTCCCAATTCTGGAATTGATGATAGTTCCGATTATGTTCTGCTAAGCTCACCGAATGGCAGTTTTCTTCGATCATCAATACTTTTTTAACGCGGTCCGCAAACCAAACAGAAAAAAGCCCCACTCCTCCATACAAATCAAGCAAGATCGTCTGTTCACTCCAAGGCCAAGCAGACAAGGTTTCATACAACCGAGGTAAGATAGAAAAGTTTGCTTGAAAAAAAGTATCGAGCGAGAAAAATATTTTTTTGCCCGCAAGTTCAACCCACAAATAATTTTCGGGCTTTTGATGGAGCGAGCCTTTTCCGATTCCTCCCCAAAGAATTTTTTCATCTTCTCCGGTCTTGACCACTAAGTTCGCAACTTTATACTTAGGGGGGAAAATCCGAATGGCCTCTTCTTTTAAGCGCGGCAAAAAATCAGAAACCGCTTGTTGAGCGATGGCACAGGAAGAAATCTCGATGATGCGCTTGGGAGTCCCACCTACAAAACCAAAATGAAACTGGCCTGACTTATCTCGTCTAAACGCTAAATCAAGACGATGACGATAGTGGTAAAACTCCGGAGAAGCGACTACGGGTTGCAAAAGCTGCTCAGTCCCCGCAAGTTCGATTGAAAATAAATCTCGAAGCTCCACGAATTTGCGCCGAAGCTCCTCTTCGTAAGAAAGATCTTGATAAGCACAGCCCCCACAAACCCCAAACACTGGACACAACGGTTTTACTTTTTCATCACTAAGAGTACTCATCATCTATAGCAATCCTCTCCGATGGGGGTAGTAAGGGGGAGATCGGAATCTCCCCCTACTTTAGGTTCGATGGACTTGTTCATCGAACCGAATGGTCAAAAAAACCTCAGCACAGTCAAAAAACCTTCCTTTTTTCGAAGACTTAAACAAATTTAAGCTTTCAATATTTTTTAACTTTTCTTCACGAGTTCTTAAGAGTTTTTCCAAACCTGTTAAGGCTCGTTAAGGCTTGATTAGTCAAGCTTCGCTGGCATCAAACTTGCTCTTTTAAGGGGGTGTAACCCTAAAAAACAAGCAAATAAAAAGGACCTGGAGTATGGTTACTTATCGTAAACTTTGTCAAATTATTGAAAAAAAACCACTACGATTTGTGGTGGTGGATGACGATGATCTTTTACTGCGAATTTGGAGAAGAGTTTTAGGTGTCGAAAAAGATTGTTTATGTTTCTTTACGACAAATCCTGCCGAAGCTTTAGAAGAATTAAAGATCAATGGGGCGGATATTTTAATTACCGATCTTTATATGCCACAGATGAATGGTCGGCGCTTGATTGATCAAGCACTGCAAATTGCACCCAAACTAAAAGTTTTTCTAACCACAGGACACATGGGAAAGATTGATACCCTAAAACCCTGGAATAAACAATCAGAGGTCTTGCAGAAACCCTATTGCAACATCCATCTACTACAATCTTTCATCCACAACGTAATCTTGAAAAAACCTTTCAGCCGTAGTCATCTCAAAACGCAGGGACAAATGCTTATCTGGTCGTTATAATTTCAGTTTTTACAGATTCCCTTGAAAAGATATTTATCCAAGCGTAAACTCCTCGGACAATTTTATTATTCGCACATCATTAGGATGCGAAAACATATTTTGTCTTTCTAAAGAACTCAACTTCCGTTCAGAACCTTCAACTCCTTAATAGAGGTGCACGTAGCATGAACTACTTATGGCAAAAAATTTCTGAACATGACTTCATGCCCCATGGCCATTGTTACTTCTGGACCCCCGATATCCTTTGGACTCACGTTATTTCCGATCTTGTGATTTGTATTGCCTATTATTCTATCCCCCTTACTCTTTTGTTTTTCGTACTACGACGCAAAGATACCCCTTTTCGTTGGATCTTTGTTCTCTTCACAATTTTCATTTTTTCTTGCGGAACAACCCATCTACTGGATGCCTGGACTACTTGGAGTGCAGAATATCGCTTAGAAGGTTTGGTTAAAGCCTTCACCGCAATTATTTCAGCTACCACAGCGATTCTGCTCTGGAGATATCTCCCAAGTATTTTGTCTCTCCCCAGCCCGGTACAGATTGAAAACATGAATAAGACCCTTTCTCAAATGGCGCATGACGCTCAAGAGAAAGCCAGTAAACTTGAAGAAGCCTATCAACAACTCGAGCGCTTTAATCAAGCCATGTTAGGACGCGAAGGCCGGATCATTGAACTCAAAAGTGAGATCAATCAATTATGTCAGCAATTAGGAATCCCAAAACGTTTTTCGGCCAATGAATAAATACTCGTATGTCAGTTCGTAACCGTCTTATTCTTCTGTTTGGTTCTTTAATCATCATCGCCTTAACGATGACGGGGCTTTTTACCTATTTTTCTATCAAGCACGCCCTAACCCAACAAATTTTGCAAGATCTCGACAATTTAGCCACGATGACCGAAAAATGGATCAAAGATATTTTAAAGGCGAATGAAGAGCGTGCAACAGCGATGTCTAATCGCAATACCTTAAAGATTCCACTGCGCGACTATTTGAAAAAACCTGAACTGGAAAAATTACAGCAGATTGAGATCGTGCTCATTAATTCGAAACAGGCATGGCAAAATACAGAGTCGATTTTTATTTTTTCAACCGATGGAAGAATTTTAGCCTCTACCGTTTCCGATACCGATGAAACCTCTTTGGCTCTACCTTCTAATTTTACCATTCCTAATCAGACGCGCACCTTTTCATCGGTCAATAAAGAAGGAATCCCTCTCCTTCTGACAGTGGCTCCTATCTTTGAGGAAGGCCGGCAGTTGGGTGCCATTATGATCGTAAACCAGTTTGATATTTTATTCCGCTCGTTCGCGGAGTTTAATATCTTCTGGAAAAGTGGTGAAATTATTTTAGCGCAAAAAACAGATGAAGGAAAAATAAAATACCTTATTCCTCAAATCGATTTTTCTTCTGAAAATAAATATATTTCTGCCTTCGCATTAAATTCTATCGTGGCCAAAACACTCAATGGAATCTCAGAGCTCAGTGCTTCAAGCCAAGACAGTGAAGGTCATAAAGTCATTGTAGTCACTCGATACATCGATCAAATCCAATGGGGCCTGGTTATCAAGGTAAACCATAAAGAGGCGCTGGCACTACTTTATACCATTCAAAAAACTTTCATCATTGCAGGAGCAGGCACTCTTGTTTTGATGTTTATTTTTAGCATTTGGATTTCCACTGCATTTACAAAACCTCTATTTAGACTCATTCAAGCTGCAGATAAAATTAAAGAAGGTAAGTTCGAAGCGCGCTATGAGCTAGCCTCCAGCCAAAGCACTCATGAAGTGGGACGACTCGCACAAGCTTTTTCATCCATGACCGATCGTCTGATCACTTCTCAACAAAGCTTGGAGAGAGAAGTCATACAAAGAACTCAAGAGCTCCAAGAAAGAAATTTAGAGCTCGCCCTTTCTAAAA
>CAYWGE010000147.1:0-5003 GCA_964457215.1 uncultured Pseudomonadota bacterium | reverse complement strand
ACTGAGGGAGGAAGCCCATAGTCCTATTGAAATTAAACTGCCACCCAGAAAAAGAAAGCCTAGGGCAATCCCCACTATTTTATCGAGGTATGCTCCGCGAGAAATGCTTACAGGAAGAAGCAGACTGATTCCTAATAATAGCGATACTAAAATCAAAACAGCAAAAAATTTTCCTAGAATCATTTGCCATTCTGAAATCAGAAAACTTCTCAAGGTTTCATCGGTTTGGAATCGCTTTTCGTCCGACCATTCTCCCATCGTGAGAAGGGGAATCATCACAAGAATCTCTAAAGCAAGGATCTGAGTGAAATTTTCTAAACTGTTTTGGGAATCTAACAAAAAATAATAAGAAAAAAATCCACCCGCAAGACTTAAGAATAAAAATCCGTAGATCAAGAACTGTCGCGAAAAGAAGAGGGCTTGTAGCTCTTTTTTTATTAAGGTTCTAAGGGTAAGCATAGCTTGAGAAACACATCCTCTAATGTTTTTTGCTTTTTACTCAGCTCCGTTAAACTCCAACCATAACGAAGAACAGTTTGAAAAATTTTTTCTCCGAGATCTTCGGTGTGGGGAGAGGTGAATTCTAAAGAATGAAGTCGATTTTCGCTGTGCTCTATCAAGATTTCTTGCGCACCAATCTCTTGCCTAAGCTTACTTTCAATTTCTAAAAGATCTCCCCGGATTTTAATGTGATAAATATTTTGGGCATCGAGTTCCGAGGTTAATTCTTCGGGTTTACCCGAAATGATAATCTTTCCCTCGTTCATAAATAGGATTTGAGAACAACTTTTTTCTAATTCTTGAAGTGTAGAGCTGGCCACAATGACTGTTTTTTTGCGGCCGATTTGCTTAATGATATTCCAGATTTCATGGGTTTGATGGGAGTCTAAGCCGGTGGTGGGTTCGTCTAGAAGAATAAGCTCAGGGTCCGGTAATAAAGCTTGGGCTAAGCCTAAAAGTTGAGTCTGTGCTTTAGAAAGTGTTCTGATTTTTTGTTTTAGAATTTTTTCTAGCCCAAAAATATGAATTACTTCTTTGAGTCGCGTGTTTATTTGTGAAGAGGTAAGTTTTTTTAATTTTCCGTGGATCTCCAGGGAGGAGTAAACGCTTAAGTTTTTCCAAAGAGGATTGGATTCGGATAAATAACTTAATTTTTGATAAATTTTTTGGGTATCCGAGCCGTATTGAAACCCTAAAATTCTAATTTCGCCAGAGCTTGGAATATCTAAGCCCGCGAGAATTTTAAGAAGCGTCGATTTGCCTGCGCCCGTCGGCCCAAAGAGGCCCACGATTTCATTTTTTTGAACTCGGAAATTAATATTGCGAAGTGCCTGAACTGAACCGAATTTTTTGGTAAGTTCTCGAACTTCAATCATGGTCTCCAACTCCGTTTGCGGCCATTTCCTCGTCCACCTCGAAGATTTAAAATTTTCGAGGTAACCGGACTCAGTCATGCATTACAGATACAGTGATCTAAAGAAAAGTCTAGTCGTAATTAGAGATTGTTTAAAAATAGAATGGAATAATACTTAAGAATTATTTTTTCTCGCTTGTTACCAACTTCAAATACATCTTCGCGGCTTCTTGATTTGGATTTGCTTTCAGCGTGGCTTCCCAAGTTTTCACCGCCTGAGCGTGCTGGCCTTTTGCGTAGTAGGTTACGCCCAACTGAACGCGCGCGTAATGATAGTGAGAATTTTGTTTGATGACTTGATTTAAAATTTTAATTGCTTCGCTGTGTTTGCCGGCTTCGCGGGTTGAAATCGCGAGTTTGGTGTGAATGTCTAAGAATTTTGGCCCGAGTTCTAACGCTCTTTTGTATTGTTGGATGGCTTCTTGATGAAGTCCAATGCCTTCGTAGATGTCTCCTAAATCGGCATGTTTATTAGCGAGTTTGTTTTTTAAGAAAGGATCGATTTTTTCCTTTTTCTTTTTCCCCACCTTAGGATGAACACGCGAGTAGAGCGCTGCCGCCTTTTTATATTTCCCTAAGTCATTATATAAAACCGCTAAATTTAGTAAGGCTTCGGTGTAATTGGGATTAATCTTAATGGCCTTCTCAAGACATTCGATGGATCGGGCGAATTCTCCAGTTGAATGGTAAATGACGCCCAACATATTATAAACATCGGCAAAATGTTTTTTAGATTTGAGTAAAACTAAAAAGCATTTTTCGGCCTTTTCGTAATCTTTACTTTGAAAATATTTTCGGCCCTCTAGAAAGTAATTTAAAGTATTTTCCATAAATTTATCCCTCCCATTTAACTTCTTTTAGCACATCTTTTGTTTTTGAGCTCTTTGGAAATTTTGATTTCATTAATTCGGCCACTAATTTTGCCTCATCGGCTTGTCCTAAGCGCCAGTAAGAAGTTGCAATATAGTAGAGAGCGCTCTCTTCAAGGCCTAAGCCTGGAAATTTATTAAAAACTTCTTCGAAACGTGGAATCGCGGCCCGATATTCCCCGGATTTATAGTAAAATTTTCCAATATAGAGATGACGCTTTGCAATTAACTTTCGAGCTTCATCGTATTTTACTTTTGACATCTTTGCATAGGGAGATTCTGGGAATTGATTAAACACAATGGCAAAGGCATCAATTGCGGCGGGTAAATTTTCTTGATCACGGTCAATCTGCTTAGGAGTATCGTGCAGGTAAGAAAGCCCCATGCGATAATAGGCGTAATCCAGCTTTGGACTGGTGGGATGAAGTTTTGTGAAAAGTTGATAGGTTTCTGCCGCTAACAAGTATTCTTTTTTTCGAAAATAAGCATCGGCGATTCGAAGTTCTGCGTCCAGAACGTAAGGATTATTTGAAAAACGGCTTTTAAAGATTTCTAAGCAATCGATGGCTTGTTGAAATTTTTTCTTGGTGGAGAGCTGTACGCATTTTGCGAACGCTTGTTGTGCATTCTCGCGTCCTGTAAAGTTAAAGCCCTTAGTCTTCTTATTACAAGCGGTATTGAGAGCAAAAACACAGAGAATTAAGAACAGTATTTTTTTCGATTGAACCATGGTTTTTCTGACTCCATCTGCAACCCCACCCCCCTTAAGAGGGGCCGCTCTTTATGCGGTAAAGAAGGGTAATTTCCTTGCCATTTGCGCGAGCGCCCCGAAAACGGAAAGTTTTCCGGGCACTCGATTTTGGTCATGGAAGGCATCCTATAAAAAATGTTAAAGGAAGTTCAAGTTTATTAAAAAACAGAAGTTTTTTTCTAGGAGTCGGATTGACACCGCTCCCCAAGAGATTTACTTAATAAGCTTGAACCTAAGTTAATAAATTCATTTTATGGAGGAGGTTTAAATGAAAGATGAGCATGAAGAAAATGGGGCGATTAAAATAAACGACCATCGGCGCTTTAACCCCGACGGGAGTTTAAAATCAGAATCTTCTTCAGCACCCAATTCTTTTTCGGAGCCTACTCCTGTCGATTTTTCTGAGTCATCTTCAAGGCTTGACTCTAGTTCTCCTCCACCTTCTTCTGCGCCTTCTCCCAAAACAGGAGAAGAGCCTGAGCTTAATTTTGCTAATTTTGTATTAACGCTTGCGGGCTCAGCTCAAATGCATTTGGGCCTTATGCCTAATCCTTATACGCAACAAATTGAAAAAGATTTAGACCAAGCGAAGCAGACGATCGATTTATTAGGAATGCTTCAAACAAAAACCAAGGGCAACTTAGATGCCCAAGAGGCTCAGTTATTAGAAGTAATCCTTTCAGACTTAAGACTTCGCTTTGTGGAGGAAAAGAAGAATGCAAAATAAGAAATACTCTCTTCAAACACTTATTCTTACCATTTTTGTTTCGGCCTTAGCGGGTTTGTTATTTGCCTGTAAGCTGGATTTGACTCAAAAAACCCAGGCAGTAGATTATCCGGCGGCGACGAATGCTGTTCCGGTAAAGCCAAGCGTTGCGGGTTTGCCCTCTCTGACTGAAATCGTCAAAAAAATAAAACCCGCCGTCGTAAATATTAGTAGTACTCACATTGTGCAGAATCGCCCTGCAATGCGCCGTGGGGGAGATCCTTTTGGGGAAGATTTTTATCAGCGTTTTTTTGGAGTGCCTCAAGAATATAACCAAAATAGTTTAGGCTCGGGTTTTATTATTAGTAAGGATGGGACCATCCTCACTAATAATCACGTGGTTCAGAATGCCGACGAAATAGTGGTAAAACTTTCAGACGGGCATCAATATCAAGCCAAGCTGGTGGGCAATGATCCTAAAACCGATCTCGCGATCATTCGGATTGAAGGTGGAAAAGGCGATTTTCCAACCGTTCCGCTCGGAAATTCAGATCAACTAGAAGTGGGAGAATGGGTGATTGCCGTTGGAAATCCATTTGGCCTCGGTCAAACGGTGACGACTGGAATTGTTTCGGCTAAAGGCCGCGTCATTGGGGCAGGGCCTTACGATGATTTTATTCAAACCGACGCCTCGATTAATCCCGGAAATTCTGGAGGCCCGTTATTTAATTTAAATGGAGAAGTCATCGGTATCAATACTGCGATTATTGCCAGCGGCCAGGGAATTGGATTTGCGATTCCAGTGAATACTGCCAAAAATTTCGCTCCTCAGTTGTTGCAAAAAGGAAAAGTTACGCGTGGATATTTAGGGGTGAATATTCAAGATATCACCCCGGAGTTGGCTAAATCTTTTGGTATTAAAGAAGACATGGGAGCTTTAGTCGCAGGGGTGGCGCCCGGAGGGCCGGCTGAGAAAGCAGGGGTACAAGCCGGGGATTTGGTTGTAGCATTTAACGGAAAACCCATTAGCGCTTCACATGATTTGCCTGTTTTAGTTTCGCAATCGCCGATAGGTGCTAAACTACCCATTGAAGTGGTGCGCAAAGGTCAGCATAAAAATTTTGTAGTGGAAGTAGGGGAGCTCGAACAAGCAGAGAGACAAATCGTTCAAGCCCAAAAAGAAATGAGTGAAATGGGCATCGTAGTGAGAGACTTAAATCCACTCGAGCGCAGTGAGCTTGGTGTTAAAGATCAAGGGGTCTT
>CAYWGE010000146.1:0-5011 GCA_964457215.1 uncultured Pseudomonadota bacterium | reverse complement strand
CAATATTTGAATTCAAGACGGCTGTCGAAATCTCTCCGGAGTATGTAGAAGCCTGGAATAACTTAGGAATCGCCTATAAATATAAAGCAGATTATCCCAAAGCAATTGAGTATTTTGAGAAAGCCGTAAAAATCGATTCTAAATACGCAGGTGGATGGACGGGATTAGGCTCTGTTTATGCCACTCAAGGAAATTTTAGCAAGGCTGTCGAATGTTTCAAAAAAGCAATTAGTGCCAATAAAAAATATGCAGATGCTTATTACAATTTAGGAATTTCTTATCAAAATCTAGGCAAAGAAAAAGACGCCATTGAAAGTTTGCGGAAGGCCACAGAAGCTAATCCGAACCATTACCTTGCCTCTGTAAAATTAGGGGAAATTTATATGAATCAAGGCAAGCTTGAAGATGCATTGATTCGCTTCAAAGTAGCTGTTGAAAGTAATCCCCGAAGCCCCGATGCTTGGATCGCTCTTTCTCAGCTTTACCAAAAACAAGGCAATCCCGCAAAAGCACAAGAAGCCATGAACCGCGCTGTGGTGGCACAACCGGATAACGCCAGAGCACATTTAAGTTTGGGAGAACATTATCTCCAAGAAAAAAACTATCCCCTTTCAGAAGAAGAATTTAAAAAAGCTTTGAGCTTAGATGAAAGCAATCCGGCTATTCATTATAATTTAGGATTACTTTCTCTTTATAAAAATGATTTTCCCCAAGCGATTGCTTACTTTTCAAAAGCACTCGAAAAAGATCCTAAATATGTCGATGCAACTTATAATCTCGGCTATACTTATATCCAAAGCGGGAACCGTGCTCAGGGCAAAACTTATCTTGAAAAAGCTCTTGAGCTTGATCCTCATTATTACAAAGCCATGTTAGCTTTAGGCTTAATCGCCCGAGAAGACGGAGAAAGCACTAAGGCTCAAAGTTTATTATGCCGATTTGTAAAAGAAGCACCGTCGAGTTTTGAACGTGAAAAACAAAAAGTCAGCTCTATGGTAGGAAACTGCCCTTAAATCAAATGCCAAAATTTATTGTTAAAAATACAAAGACCCAAGAGGAGCAAATTTATAATTTGCCCCAAGACAATATCACTTTAGGACGAACCAGTCTTTGTGATGTAGAACTCGCCGATAAGAGTATTTCGCGAAAACATTCTGAAATCGTTAGAGATGGAGAAGATTATTTCTTAATCGATCTCAAAAGCGGAAATGGCACTTTTTTAAATGGAAAAAAAATCCGGGCGCTTGAAAAACACCTCCTTAGGCCTAACGATCTAATTAAAATTGAATTTTTTGAAATCTGCTTTTTAGGGGTAGAAGATGATCTTCCAAAACCCGTCGAAGAAGACACAGACACCGACATCATCGAAATAAAAATGATTAAGAAAGTGCTGCGCGCGCTTGATAAAGATAATGCGCCTAGCCTAGAAGTTTTAAACGGCGTTGCTGCCGGCAAAAAAGTTTTTTTTACAGAAGAATTCCCCGTATTCGATATCGGGCGTGACCCCAAAAGCAAGCTTTGCATCGATGAGCCAGTAATTTCTCGGAACCATGCGAAGCTCACTCGTAAATGGGGAGGAGTTGTCTTAGAAGATCTCGAGAGCCGAAATGGATGCTACGTTAACAACGAAAAAGTAAAAGAGCAGCTCTTAAAAGATGGAGACAAAGTTTTATTAGGGACCGTAAAGTTAATTTACCGAAACCCACAAGACGTTAATATCGAAGCGATTAGCCAAGATATTGCTCGCAAGAAAAAAGAAGCGGTGCTGCGAGAAGCCGAATTGATGGAAGCACAAAAAATAGAGTTAGAAGAATCGAATGCAGAGAATTCAGAAGTCTCTGCAGAGGAAAAAGAAGTCTCAGAGGTAAGCCCCCAGCCCTCTGCTCCTCAAGAATCACCCCTTCCTCCTCCCACACCTGGTGTTCTTCAAACAGCTGAGCCGATTCAACCGGTAGTAGAAGGATCTTCTCTTAGTGGACTTTCGTTGGCCGAAAAAATCACCATTGGCGCCGGAGTTTTTGTATTACTTCTGGCCTTATTTGGAATTTTTTATCTGTTGTTTTAAAACCTCTTAGAGCTTTTTTGAAGCTTTTAAAGAGAGGGTGAGTTCAAAACGGGCCATCACTTCGTCTCCTGTTTTGGAAGGAGTTTTGGCTAAAACAATCGCTGTACGGTTTACGCGTTTTCCTGTTTTTAAAGTTTCCTCAATTTGATCTAAAGTTTTTTTTCCATCTTCACAAATAAAATGAACATCCGCTTCAGGGCGTTTAAAAAATTCGGCTTTAAAATCCTTAAAGACAAGAGAGATGGGCAATCCCCTCTCACGAATGGCCCGCATGGCAAGTAAACCTCCTGCACAATCGGCCCCAATCGCCAAAACACCAAAATACATCGAACGCAAATGATTGCGAGTGGTCCAATTTAAAGGAATCATGATCTCACACTCATTTTGGTTAATCTTTAAAACGCGAGGACGCACCGCCCAGATTGTCCAAATTTTGAGATAACAAAATGCCCAAAGACTTAAAGTCTCTTTCCACAAGATTTTCATATCGCCTCCAAGAAAATAGAGGGTTCTTCACTTTTGAAGGGCTGTCAATCGTTCTTTAATTTTAGAGAATTAGAATTACGCGGCTTGGCGCGGAAGGGCTACTCGTGCAATGGGCTGGATTCTTAAATTCTCAGCCAACTCTTGATAAGAAAGCACCGCAAGCTGAGGAAATTCAAGTTCGATAATTTTCCGGAAATAACGCCGGATTTCGGCAGTCGTTAATATAACTGGAGGACGTGCACCCGGAGGAAACGGATGAGCCGCAATTTCTTTACCAACGGCTTCTACAATTTCTTGAGTAATCTCAGGCTCTAAAGCCAAATAATTTCCTTTTTCCGTCGTCCGAACGGCATTCCTGACCATGTCTTCGATTTCAGGATCCAGCAAATAAACCGCCAACGTATTGCTATGACCCGCATATTTATGGGTAATATACCGCTTAAGTCCGGCCCGGATGTGCTCGGTGAGCATCAACGTGTTGCGTTCAACTTCTGCCCATTGCGCAAGTGTTGAAAAAATAGATTTCAAATCTCGAATGGCAATTTCCTCTTGAACTAAGCGTTGAAAGATTTCAGAAAGCTGAAGCACTGTAATCACTTTGGGTACAAGCTCTTTCACTAAAGCAGGATGGGATTTTTCGAGTTCCGTCAACAGCGTTTGGATTTCTTGTAATCCTAAAAACTCGTGCGCGTGCTTTCGCAAAATATAAGAAAGATGTAAGATAAGATATTCTGCGATATCCCACATTCTAAAACCCGCTTGAACAGCCGTCTCTTTATGCTCTTCGGCGATCCAGGTCACAATCGAGCCATCAACAGGATGAATCGTTTCCACACCTTTAATATTAAAAAGCGAAAGTTGCTCTAAAGGTTCTCCCACCAAAATACATCCCCGATAGGTTCTGCCCTTAGCAACAGGCACTTCATTAATATTAATCACATAACTTTCAGGCTCCATGTCTACATTTTGACCACGCACTTGAATGCCCGGGAAATTCACGCCCAACTCGTAATATAAGCCATGCCGTAAAAGAGGGATAAGCTCGTTGATAAAGCGCCCCCCATCTTGCGAATCGTCTACAAAAGGAATAATCGCCTCACCCACTTCTAAAGAAATCGGCGCGGGCATAATAAAGGGCATGACATCGCCATGCTTCTCAATGGCTTTCTTAACCACTTGTTCTTTAGGAACCTCTGCAATTTCCTGAGTTTCTGTTTTTTTAGAACGAGTAAGAAAGTAGGCCAAGGCGCCCAACAAACCCGATAAAATCAGAAAAGAAACATGGGGTAGTCCCGGAATAAGCGCCATGACAAACAAAATAATTGCGGCAATTACGATGGCTTTTGGATAGGCAGTCACCTGCCCTACAATGTCTCGCCCAAGATTGGATTCCTTACTTTCAGAAGCAACCCGTGTTACAACGATACCGGCAGCCACTGAAATCATCAGCGCCGGAATCTGAGCGACCATACCATCTCCGATGGTCAAAACACTGTAGGTTTCGACAGCTCCTACCGGTCCACCCGGTGCACCTAAAACAGGCATGCCTCTTTGGGCCACACCAATAATGAGTCCACCGATAATATTGATAACAGTAATAATAATCCCCGCAATGGCATCTCCCTTCACGAACTTCATGGCTCCGTCCATTGCTCCATACATCTGCGCTTCACGTTGTAAGATCGACCGACGCTCCATCGCCTGTTCCATATTGATAATTCCAGCGCGCAAATCTGCATCAATACTCATCTGCTTACCAGGCATCGCATCTAAGGTAAAACGGGCGCCTACTTCGGAAACACGCTCAGCTCCTTTGGCGATAACGATAAAGTTCACCAAAGTAATAATAATAAATAGGATTCCCCCTACGACGTAATTACCTCCCACGACGAAACTTCCGAAGGCATGAATTACCTCTCCGGCTTCACCACGCGAGAGAATAAGACGAGTGGCCGCAATGTTGAGAGATAGACGGTAAAGGGTTGTGATCAACAAAATAGTCGGGAAAGAAGCGAGCTTAAGCGCATCTGAAATATAGAGAGCGACTAAAAGAATAAGAATACTGAGGGTGATATCCACTGTAAGAAGGATATCGATCATCCACGGAGGCAGCGGAATAATCACGAGGCCCAACACGACGAAAACCAAAGCCGCAAGGACCAAATCGCTATACTTCGCGATATATTCGTTCAAACTCGATATTTTCCAATCTTTAAACATGAAAAAAAAGAGCGGCTCCTAATTCTTAATTGTTAAAAAAACTAAGAACTGAGAACCGTTGTTAGGTGCGATATTCAGCATTGAGTTTAACATAGTCGTAATTCAAGTCGGAAGTCCAAAGTCGAAAACTGCCCTTCCCTTGATTTAAAACGACTTTCACGGTGAAATATTTATCCCGCATGATTTGATGGGCTTTTTTTTCAGATTCTCCACCCACTGCCAGGCCCTTCGAAACGAGCT
>CAYWGE010000145.1:0-5033 GCA_964457215.1 uncultured Pseudomonadota bacterium | reverse complement strand
TTCAAAAAGAATCGATTCAGTTGAACCAAAGGTTACTGGAAGTAGGGGCAAAAAGTCAGCTCATTGAGACAACGGGCGACCACAAAACTGTGGTGCTTACCTTAAGCAATTCAAAGACCATCCCCACCAGTTCGATTTTAGTTTTTATGAAAACCTTAACTTGTTCTTAAAAAATGCTCTCTCTTGAACCTTACATTTTAGCGTTTATTTCTCTTTTTGTAGCGATCGATCCGATCGGCCTCATCCCTTTATTTATCGGTATCACCGAGGGTTTGGAGAACAAATCTCTCAAAATCATTGCCTGGCATGCCACTCGTACTTCTGCCGCTATTGCTGTATTTTTTCTGCTCGTCGGAAAAATCGTTTTCTACTTTTTAGGAATTACGGTCCAAGATTTTCAGATCGCGGGTGGGCTTATTTTATTCGCCTTAGCATCGAAAGACTTATTAGGGTTTGTGAGCGGACCTACCTCAGGTGCAAGCCTTGGGATAGTTCCCTTAGGAACGCCTCTCATCGCGGGGCCAGCCTTAATTACCGCTTTACTTATTTTGGTGGATGGCGTGGGGATGATCCCTGCACTAGTTGCTTTATCTTTAAATTTACTTCTGGTGATTCTGTCTTTTCGCTTCGCACGTTTCATTTCGAGAAAATTAGGAATTTCTACTTTACAGGCATTCTCGAAGATTATTGCGCTCTTACTTGCTGCAATTGCTATTCATATGATCCGTTTAGGCCTTCAACATTCTTAATTATTTAAAAAATATCTTTTTTAGAATCGACTCTTCGAATCCTTGTTTATTTTTTAAAACTTCCCTAATCATTTTCTCCCATCCCAGATTTTGAATTTTTTTATGGAAGAGCCTAAATCCATTTCCGTAAATGAGGTCTTTATTTTTCATTAATTTTTCAAGCAGATGTTTACCCAATGGTGAAGAATCTTTTGAATAGATCAAAAAACTGCCAAGTTCGCATAAACCTTCGCAATAAAGCGGAGAAAGTTTAATTCCATTTTCTTGCTGCCAAACGTGAAGGAGCTCGTGGGCAAGAGTGGCTTCAAATTCTGGTTTGGGTAAACCACTCAAAATTCCAATTTGGTGAGTTGCCCCAATGCGTTTGTAATTATGAAAATGAACTTGGGTTAAGGTAAGCCCGGCGGTATTTTTTTTATTGGAGTGGGCAGACAAAGCTTCGGCATGAGTTAAAACAATCTTTACATTCTTAGGGATCCCTTTAAAACCAACTGACTCTAGTAAATCCACAATTTTACGCCGACTGCGATTAGCAGAAACCCCATCAGTCACAGCAATTTTCTTGCAAAGGCCACAGATCAAACGGCCATCGGAATATTGAAAAGCACCTGCGGAGGAATAGCGCGAAAGAATGCGATCACATGTTCCGCAAAACGAGATTCCGTGAGCTAAATGGGCGCTATTTCCCCACGCGTCTTGAACAACTTGGCCCACCAATGCTTTTTTACATAAGCAACACGCATCGGTGGGTTGTTTAGAAGATTTTTTGAAGAAATATGAAAGAAAACCCACTTTTATTTTTCAACACTCATGCCGGCTTTCTCCCAGCCTTCAATTCCTAAAGGATAAACTTTTACATTCATATACCCTTGTGCCTTCGCAAAATTGGCTCCTTCATGGCTTGCCATGCAACGCGGATTTTTGCAGTAAAATACTAGCGCCGCTTTTTTATCTTTAGGAAGGACCTTTGCATCAGGGGCACTGCTATTCATATGAACGGCCGTGGGAATATGACCCTTTTGATAAACTTCAAGAGTATTACAATCAATTACCGACAAGGTCTTATCTTTTATACCCTTCGATAAATCTTCGGTCGCAATCATTTGGAGTTCTTCAGCAGCATGAATGGGAAATACAGTAAATAAAACAAAGAAAAGTGGTAAAACAAAAAGGTATTTTTTCACAAATCTTCCCCTAAATAATAAAAGGTTGATAAATTTAAACAAATGCAAACCTTAAATACCAAGAAGGGGTTTGACATTGATAAAGGAGCCTAGTCAACTTCAAAAAAATTCAAAACAGAATTTAGGATTATAAATCCGGAACGGGGCAGGCACCACAGTCCGCCGGGCAAGTGCTGCAATTTTCGGGAGGAACGCAACGGCCATTGCCACAAGCAACCGACACACAAACACCACAATCGCTCGGACACGACGCACAATCTTCTGGGGGAACGCAAGAACCATTTCCACAAAGCACAGGCTTGCAAGGGCCACAATCACTCGGGCAAGATGCACAATCCTCGGGGGGAGTACAAGCTCCATTCCCGCAAGTTTTCATCGGACAAGCGCCACAATCGGCGGGACAAGTAAGGCAAGTTTCTTCGGGCATGCAATTTCCATCACCGCAGGCTGCCCAGAGGGGGGACGAAATTCCGGTTATCAGCAAAAAAGTTAAAATCAAAAAAAAGGATTTTACAGACATAAACCACCTCTTTGGCTGAAACTATTTAAGCTAGAATTATTTTAAGGATATTAGAAATTTTCGACTAGAACGGAAGGAAGGTCAATTTAAAATTTAGAAGAATCTGAGGCAACACTTCACAAGTTTATAAATGGGTTAACAAATCTTTACTTTTTTTACGAACTTTATCGAGCTTGCAATACGCATCATCCGCATGACGATACCCCAATGCACAAGCCACTACGGTCCTGTAATCTCCCTTTTGCAAACCTAAGATTTCATCATAGCGCACAGGATCAAGCCCTTCCATAGGGCAAGTATCGATTTCTGCCGCAGCAGCAAACATCATGAGTTGTCCTAATGCAATATAGGCCTGGCGGGTCGCCCATTCAAAAATCTCACGCGCTCGCGCGCCTTCAACTAAGTCTGCGATCATGACCTGGCGATAATGATTTAATTTTTCACGAGGAGATTTTCGAACTTCGACGATGCGATCGACAAAACAATCGATATCTTGAATCGTAAGCGTTTTTTTGGCTAAGAAAACCACGTAATGAGAAGAATCGGTAACTTGCGATTGATTCCAAGAGGCAGCTCTTAACTTTTCACGAATAGCGATATCTTCTACTACGACGATCTTCCAAGGCTGTAGTCCATAGGAAGAAGGCGTCAGAATAAGTGATTCTTCGATTTTACGAAAATCTTCAGTAGAAATTTTGCGCAAAGAATCAAACTTTTTAACTGCGGCACGCCAATGTAGTTTTTTTAAAAGCTCATCAAGAGAAGACATAAATAGTTTTAATTGGCTGGATTAATTTTGAATTTACCGAAGGCGATTCCAAAATCAAATCCTTTGCCAGTCGCCGTGAGTGCTAAAGAAACATCTCCTTTGGTCATCGCCTGAGCGGTACCTGACTTTACAACGCCGCCATGCGCTTCTGAAGCGGCATAAGCTCCATATAGTTCATTCACTTCGCGTACCTTAGAAAAAACTCCTTTTCCGTTGGTCAATTGGGTTTTTCCAAAACTAATTCCACCCCCTACTGCTCGAATTTTCACATCGGTGTTTTGCCCATCTTCGCAATTTATATGCCCTTGCCCTTCGCCTGATTTATAAAAAACCGACCAAGTCTTCATTTCGAAGGTGAGCTCACATTTTGTTTTGGGAACTACATTTTGTTGGGAAACTGTATTTTCCTTGGATTCCTTGGATAAAGTGGTTTCTTTAATTTCTTCTGCTTGGACTTGAAAGGCCGTTAAAGATAAAAAAGCAAGGCCAAGAACAAAGAATATTTTTTTCATAAGAACTCCGTTAGGTTTAAATTTTATTTTTATTAAAGTAATTTCTAATCTTGTAATAAGCTTCTCGCAAAATATCAATAAAAGTTGGTCTAGACTTTACTGTTAAAACTCCCTTTTCAATAACCAAAGGCTGAACATTTCCTGCAATTTTTCCACTCGGTCCTTCAGGCAATGCATTTTGAGGTAAAATCCAAAACTCAATGGTTTTCGGTTTTTTTTCTTTAAATTGAATGATGCGACTATACAAACCATCTTCTTTTCGAAAATCGCCTTGGTGCCCTTCATCTTTTAAAACCCAACTAAAACGGGGATTGCCTGTTTTAGGATCCAGCTCAACTAAAGTAAACGACTCAGGCTTTTGATCTGCTTGCTTAGGAGTAACTTGAAACAAAATCGCTGCCTCATCATCTACAAAAATTTCCGCAGGTTGAATTAAGAAAGCAGGGGCCGCATCAACCGCCCAGGCTTTGGGCCCAATAGATAAAAAAATTAAAATAAAGAGAAAACGAAATTTCATTATTCCTTCAAACTCTTTCTTAATCGTTTCATAAAATCATCTCGTGAAATTTCTTTCACTCCAAAACGAGCTAAATGCGGGTTTAAAATTTGTGCATCAAGCCATGTTAGGCCTTGATTCTTTAAATATTCGATCGTTTTTACCCAAACGAACTGAGAGGCAAAAGATTCCAGATAAAACATACTTTCACCTGCAAAATATTTTCCGATCCAGATGCCGTAAAGTCCTCCTATCAATTCGCCCTTTAAATTAAAAGCCTCAAAACTATGCGCGATTCCCGCATCATGCAATTGGATATAAGCTTCTTGAAGCTCGGGAGTAATCCAGGAGCCTTGTTGCCCTTTACGATGGGTACTCTTCGAACAGGCCGCAATGACTGATTCAAAATCATTATCTACCGTAAAAGTCCAGGAGGCTTTTTTAAGATATTGAGTCAGACGTTTGGGAATGTGAAACTCCGAAAAATCTAAAACCGCCCGCAAAGGAGGGGCGAACCAAAGCAATGGAGTATTGTCCGCCGGCCAAGGAAAAATTCCACTTTGGTAAGCTAAAATCAAACTCTGGATTTCAAGATCACCACCCATGGCAAGCAAGCCTTCTTCGTCTGCTTGATCAACAGGAGGAAAATGGGAAATCATGGGGAATCAAGCCTCCCATAATTTTTAAGATCTGGGAATTTATAGGTCCAAAGCAGAACGATTAGTAAAGTACCCACGCCCCCAATAATGACCGCTGGCACCACACCAAACCATGCGGCGGTGAGCCCCGATTCAAATTCTCCG
>CAYWGE010000144.1:3166-5054 GCA_964457215.1 uncultured Pseudomonadota bacterium | reverse complement strand
CTTGCCTGCAATAACACGCATGAATGAGTACCCTATCCATTTTATTTTTACATTAATGTTACGGTACAAGTGCCTGTTTTTATTGTTTCAACGAGTTGCACCCGTTAAAACTTCTGTGACGAAGCACTAGAAACCTTTGCTATGAGGCAATTGCGAAAGCCCACCCAGCACAATAATGTAAATAACGATGAAAATAATAGAAATGAGATTGAGGATGAGGTTGACCAAGCCTAAAATCCATCCGATCTTGGCGAGCATTAAACCGGCCTGCGGAGAGCGCCCCTCTTGGATTGCTTTTTCTTCGGAGCGTCCCAAGATTAAGGCGGGAATGGCGGTAAAAAATCCACAGCAAACAAAAGCGGCTATTCCTAAAATAAGTGCGGCAATGGCTTTGCCCGAAGCTCCCGGTGCTTGTTGAACAGGAGGAGGGGGAAGATTGTTTGGAGTGGGCAGTTGAGAATTTGTGGTCATGGGTTCTCCTTGAAGTTTAGTGAGTATTAAATTTTATTCTAAAGATCCATTGAACAATAATGCCTATGGTAAAATAAGCGGCTAGAGGGGGTGTGAAAATTTTTTTTAAATTTTCTTGAAGAGAAGTATTTTGAAGCAGCGCTTTTAAAGTAAAAAATTCGAAAATAAGTAAAAGAATAAAAAAGAGTGGGCCTAAGGGGTGAGCGTGCCATGCGGAAGCCCAGTGGCCTTTTGCAAAGTAGGCAAAACTAGTGGTGAGTCCACATGACGGGCAAGGCAAGTGGGTAAGCCAACGAAAAGGGCAGGGAGGTAAAAAAAGGTGCTGATGCGTGCCATAGCCCCGTGGATCGGGACTTAAAAAATAGGAGGTCAAAAGGATAAATCCCCCTCCGAGTAAAAGTGAAAAACTGAAAATTTTTTGCTTTAAATTCATAGATAAGGATAAAGGCAAGTTTAGCAAAAAATACTTAGGCCACCAAACGATTTGTGGCGTTGGGGAATTATTCACATTGGGGTCCTACCAGCGTTGGATTGACGAAAGTTTCAGAATCCATTAAGGAGCCTAACACCCCTTTATAATGGGGAAACTACTAAAGGAAAACTATGCCCTCATTTTTTAAGAAAATTTTTTACCTCTCTCTTTTAACTTTTGCACTTTGCATGGTTAGCTCTCCCGTTTTTGCGCGAACCAAGATCTGGCAGCAGCCCAATAATCCCGCAAACTATGTAGGGATTGAAAATTTAAAAGAAGCTGAGGCAGAAGATATAGTCCCTAATCATCCCTATACTTTTGATCCTAAGAAATTAGCCGATATGTTTCTTTCGGTACGTTTTAATAAGGCCTTATTGTTTCGAAAAGATATCGTCGATCAACAGGTCTTTTTTGATCTCGATACTTTAGAAAAGAAATTTATTCCGCATATCGTTGAGGCTTTTCAGCAAGTAGGGCCTAATCAAGTCGTGTCGATTTCGATGGTGCAAAAAGACCCATTTTTTATTATTCGTAATGATCGTTTAAATGTGATGCGAGTATTTGTCGCGCAAGATGGATTTCATATCCGCTTTGTAAAAGCGAATGCAAAATTAATTGGGGATTATCAAGCGCACAATCAATTTGGAATTCAGCGCGTGGATGAATCCAAAGGATTAAAAACAATTTTAGAGCCTCAAGAAGGACAGTTTCTTTCTTTTACCACCCCCAATGAAATTATTCTGGATCTGAATTACGATTTTGCAAGCCAGATCGATAAAAAAGCTGCCGAAGAAGATGAGCGCGAAAAAGAAGAAAAACGTCGAAACAAACATTCGACTCAACGCTCGCAATCTTCCCCAGAAAGCAATCCGGCAGCGGCTCCGAAGCCGAGCTCTCTTCCTGCGAGCAATAAAACTCCCGTTGAGCGCTTGAAAGAATTAAAAA
>CAYWGE010000144.1:1692-3156 GCA_964457215.1 uncultured Pseudomonadota bacterium | reverse complement strand
AACCTAAAAGATCAAGGCTTAATTAGTCCTCAAGAATACGAAACGAAGAAAAAAGAGATTTTGAAGGATATTTAAGTTTTCATCTTGGTGTCATTCCCCGACCCCACAAGGGGGCCGTGGGATGACAGAGATTATAGGTGAGACCAAATCCTGAAAGAATTTTAGGCAATTTCGAGAATTTTTGGGCACGACGATAAAATCTCGCAACCGTTTCGTGAGACATAAACAACATCTTCAATGCGCACCCCACCAATGCCCGCATAGTAGAGGCCTGGCTCAACGGTTACCACCATTCCTTCTTTTAAAATCTCGGAAACTTTTGAAACCCGAGGGGCTTCATGAATATCTAGACCTAAACCATGCCCGGTACCGTGAAAAAAACCTTGCATGCGGCCTTTGATGTTTCCGGTTTTGAAACCTTTTGATTCAAAATAACTTAATATCCATTCGTGAATTTTTTGAGCATTCACCCCAGGGCGCACCATCGTAAATGCTTTTTCTTGAGCGTATTTCACGCTTTCCCATATTTTTTTAAATTCGGGTGATGCTTTTCCTTTCACGACAGTACGAGTCATGTCGGCGTAATAATGGGTCTTCATGGATCTCGGAAAAACATCCATGACAATTCCTTGATTTGCCTTAAGCGGCCCCGAGCCACGATTGTGCGGATCGACTGCGTGCTCTCCACCTGCTACAATTGTATTCTGCGCTAAACAGCCATTGAGCATGAGATCGACATCAATCACTTGACGCAATTTTTCGGAACTTAAAGGCTTGCCCTCGTAGATTATTTTTCCGGCTTTGATCTTACAGCTACCTAGAAAATCATAAGCTTTACGGATGGCGTTACCGGTGTGGCGCAAACTTTCGCGAATAGCCTCTTTTTCTTTTTTATTTTTTAAAAGTCTTTCGGGCCAAAAAGGATCACCTCTAAAAAGAAGCTTAAATTTTCTTTTTTGAAATTCTGTAGCGATATAGGCCGGAAAATTGTGAGGAACGAGTAGCGAAGTTATTTTTTTCTCTTTCAAGAAAACACTCGCAATATCGATCATCGAAATTTTTGGGCCTAATTTTTTTCTGCTTTTTTCCATCCATTCGCTTAAAGAAAGCACTTGATCGACCGCGGCCTCTTTTCTTCCACGATCCACTTCCAGATCATTGAGCATCAAATATTTTTTTCCACGGATTTTAAAAAAATAGACTGGATCCGGCACCACAAATTGAGTTGCATAAAAAAGGTTGGCATCTGTTTCGGAATCCGCAACAATCATTTCGGCAGTATTTTTCATATTTTTTAGAGTTCGGAAGGCCCATCTTGTCCTGTAGGCAAATCCTACAGAGTGAGAGTAGACATCTTGAGCTTACCGAAGAGTTTGATTCTAATCTAATAGAAGGATTTACAAAAATGAAAAAAATATTTTTTATCAGTTTGTTTTTAGGCTTTGCAAGTAGCGCCTGGGCTGC
>CAYWGE010000144.1:0-1682 GCA_964457215.1 uncultured Pseudomonadota bacterium | reverse complement strand
GTCCCACGCGATTTGAGTGTGCGATATGAATTTGTGCAGGGAGGGCCGGTAAATGCGGCAACTTTTGAAAAATATACTGTGAAAGAAAATACCCTCATCCATGATATTGATTATATCCCGACGCAGTATGGATCGGATTCTTCAAAACGGGTAAAGGAAAATAAGACTTATCCTTTGAGTCCAGAACAGCTTCAAGAACTATGGAGTATTATTTCTCAACATCAATTCCTGAGCTGGCCTCTCTCAAATCCCGACAGGCCCCCTCTTTCTGGAAATCAAACTTTTATTATTCAGGCGAATGGAAAAACTCTCACGCATACAATGTGGGATTCAGGGCAAAAAGAATCATTTATTGAGTTTTCAGCCGATTTCATTGCGTGGGCTAAGAAAGTCATCAGACTTCGATTTTAGTAGCTCGTCTCAATGAATCACACGCGTTGCACAACCATTAAAACTTACTGCGTGGTATTAGAAATGGGCGAGGTGGGTAAATTCTTCGAAGCGTTTTTCGATTTCTTCCTGGGTCAAACTACGAAGACGATCTAGGCTAAAGGCTTCTACGTTAAAACTCGCCATGACCGAGCCATAAATACAGGCTTTTTTCAGCAAGGCAAAGGTAGGGGCGTTGCGGTTTTCTTGAGTATCCCAATTTTTTGTAAGGTATCCCATAAGGCCTCCGGCGAAGCTATCGCCCGCTCCGGTGGGATCTTTAATTTCTTCTAAAGGCAAACCAGGAGCCGAGAAAATCTGATCTTTATAAAAAAGTAAGGCCCCATATTCTCCACGTTTAATGACTAGGGTAGAAGGACCCCACGATTGAATTTTGCGAGCAGCTTTCACCAAATTAGGCTCTTGAGCCAAATCCCGGGCTTCGGCTTCGTTGATGACCACCATATTGACGCGTGAGATGGTTTTCTTTAAGGCCTCGTTTTTCCCGTGTATCCAAAAATTCATCGTATCTAAGGCAATCCACTTCACTCCCTCGCATTGATCAATCACTTTTTCTTGAAGGCTTGGATCGATGTTCGCTAAAAAAACGATTTCATTTTTGCGATATTCAGTAGGAAGTTCGGGGAAAAAATTTTGAAAAACATTGAGTTGAGTGTCTAATGTATGAGCTGTATTTAAATCAAAATCATAGCGGCCTTTCCAACGAAAGGTTTTGCCAGACTTTTTTTGAAGACCTTTTAAACAGACGCCGCGACTTTGCAGAAATTCTAAATGGGTTTCGGGAAAATCTTCTCCCACCACTGCAACCAGTTGAGGGGCAATAAAAAAACTCGCCGAAGTTGCAAAATGGGTGGCTGATCCACCTAAGCCCTCTTCGAATTTTCCAAAGGGAGTTTCAACCGTATCTAGTGCGACAGAACCGACGACTAGCATCGACATAATAAGGGTCCTTTCTTTTAGCCCGTAAGAGGCTAATTTGGTTATCTGGATTAGGGTAAGATCGTTAATTGATTTCATTTTCAAAGGCAACATTAATCATTGCCATTATGAAGTCATTTTCGTTACGTAAATTAATAACTCTAGTAATAAATTAGTAATTAAATAGTAGACATTGATAAGTTAAATAGTATTTAATTAGTATTATACTGGTTTTTAATACCAAAAATATTCTTTAATAATATATTAATATCAAATAGTTATGGATTTAAAAGAATCGTTATTAAAAAATGATA
>CAYWGE010000143.1:0-5067 GCA_964457215.1 uncultured Pseudomonadota bacterium | reverse complement strand
GAGAGATTTTTGAAGTCTTCCAAATTTCTTGTTTATTCTCCTAATTCATTTAATTCTCTGGGTCTTGGAACTACCCAACTTTATAACTTGCCCGTGGTCTTGAATCAAAAGCGTCATGGGAAATTGAGTTTGGGAGAGAGAACATTTTTTTTTCAACGACGACTGAATGTTCCGAGAGAAATGACAAAGGAAGTGCTTTTGGTAGAGCTGTTGAATAATTTAAAAATGGTGCCGGAAGAACAAGGGCAATTATTGGAAGCCTTAAATCAAAAACTTCCTGATTTTGATAAAAAAACTTTAGAAAAAAGTGCAAAACGCTACGGGACTTATTCGACGCAAAAGCGTTTGCATGACTTGTTGGAGAACAATTTAACGTATGCCTCCTAAATACCTTCATCATCATGAAGAATTCAAAGAACTGCTAAGAATTGCAGCAAGGGATCAGCACATCAACGAGCCATCGCTTGTGGAAAAAGATTATTGGATCATGCATGTTCTGTATGCTCTTCAAAAACAAGGTTGGGTGTTTCAATTAAAGGGCGGCACGTCCCTTTTAAAAGGTTTTGGAATCATCAATCGTTTCTCGGAAGACATTGATATCAAGATTGATCCTCCTTCAGGGTAGGATGTAAAAACAGGAAAAAACCAAGATAATCCCAGTCAGGTAAAATCGAGAGAATCTTTTTTTTGACTGGCTTGCGGATGAAATTTCAATTCCTGATATTGAAAATATAGAAAGAGATCGAGTTTTCGATGATGGTAAATTCCGAAGTGCGGGCATTCGCCTTTATTACAAATCCGAATTTGATCCAGTCATTGGCTTGAAGCCTGGCATTTTACTTGAAGTGGGTTTTGATAAGACGACACCCAATACGGAAGTGAATATCTCCTCTTGGGCCTACGACAAGGCTTCGGAAAAGATAAGCGACGTCGTGGATAATCGTGCTTTCGGAGTGCATTGCTACAATCCCGAATATACCTTCGTTGAAAAGCTACAAACTTTGATCATATCCGCACTTTATCCAATTTAGTCGCTAAATATTCAGAGCAGGAAATCAGTGAAGAAACGCCTTTACTCTCGGCAACACTCCCTGGGGATTACCGTGTGCAGATTGTTCTTCCTCCCCCGGTAGAAACGGGACTCGTCGCTATTTCCATTCGTAAGCAAGCTCTACTTGAAATGAGTCTTAGTGATTACGAAAAACTTGGGGCCTTCAAACAGATCAATCAAGCATCTGCAAAAACAATTAAAAGTGGAGAAAAGCTTCAGAAACTTTTCAAACAGAATCAATATCGAGAATTCATTGAAGAAGCTTTAGTCGTCAAAAAGAATATTTTGATTTCAGCAGGAACTTCCACCGGCAAAACTACTTTTCTGAATGCTTGTTTAAAAGCGATTCCGCAAAACGAAAGAATTTTAACGATTGAAGATGCGAGAGAAGTAAAACTCTCTCATTCTAATCATGTGCACTTACTTTCTTCTCGAGGTGGACAAGGCTTGGCGAAGGTAACTCCTCAGCAGCTTTTGGAAGCCTGTCTAAGACTTAGGCCCGATCGAATCATTTTAGGAGAGCTGAGAGGTGTGGAAGCCTTTTCTTATCTTCGTGCTATTAACTCTGGTCATCCCGGGTCCATCACTACTGTTCATGCTGATAGTCCGAAGCTTGCCTTTGAACAACTTGCTTTAATGGTGATGCAAGCCGATCTTGGAATGGAGCGCCCACAAATCTTAGAGTACATTCGCAGTATTATTCCCATCGTGGTTCAACTCAAACGTGGTGAGAAAGGTCACCGCTATATTTCGGAGATTTACTACAGTGAAGCTGCATAAAATATTTTTTATAATTTTAGGAATTATTTTTTACTCTCATTTTGCTCAAGCTAATTGCAAAGATCCAGTACTGAGAAAGCAAGTCACTCAAACTGCAAAATTAGAAGGTGTGGATGAAAAGCAGCTGCTCTCGATTATCGCTCATGAATCAAACTGTCGTTATTACACCATTGCCTGGAATCTTCCTGGAAAAGCTTATACGGCTAAATCCAAATTTCTAGACTCTTTAAAAGATGCAAAAAGTTTAGCTGAAGAATTAATCGCCACCAAACAATATCGAGTTGATGTGGGCATAGGTCAGATTAATAATGAAGCCCTAAAGGATGGAGTTTAAAAGAAGTATTAAATCCACAAACAGCTCTAAGTCGGGTTGCTCAAGTTCTCAAAGAAAGAGGTTGGGCAAATTATCATTCGAATAACCCTGCACTTGCGAGAAAGTGCAGGGGATGGTTTTGGCGGCATTGGATCAAATTTATTTTACAGGAGAGAAGAAGGTTATGCCAAGAGTTACACATGTCAATAGTCATTCAAAAAGTTCTTTGCTCGTATTTAATGGGTTGAATTCAAATTATTTGAATCAAGAAGAGAGCTCTTCTTGGGTAATTTATGGTGAGTATAAAAAAATTCTTCTCAATAATTTTAGATTCATTATTGGAGAGTCCTAAAAACTTTCGAATTGAATTAGGTAGAACTTGTAAACCTCAGTTGTTCGAATGATTATTAAATCATAACAATATGAGTTAGATCATATGTTTTACAAAACCATTTTCTTTAAATCCTCAACCGCTTCCTCCGCAGAAAATTTTCCGGATTCGTATTGTGCTTGGATTTTTCCCTGAGGGTCCAAAATAGTAATTAAAGAGCTATGATTAAAAGCACCGTCCTGAGTTTTTCGATATTTTATACCTAGTACCGCAGCAATTTCTCGAACTTGATTCTCTTCGGCCCGCAGCAATTTCCAGCGGGAAGAATCTAAACCCTGTTTTTGCATCAACTTCTGAAGTTCCTCAACCGTATCATTTTCTGGATCAAAGCTAATCAAAAGAAAGCGCACATCTTTTTTTGTTTTTTCATCCAGATTTTTTTCAAATAATTTTAAGCGGTCTATTAGGGCAGGGCAGCTATAAGGACACGAGGCATAAAACATGCTGATTACTACAGGGTGCCCCTCGTATACCCCTAAGGCAGTGGATTTGCCGTCTTGATCGGTAGAAATAGTTTTTAACTGATAAATAGACTCCCCTTTTACCGCTTCGTCGGGGGCTAAAATTTCGTGGGCATTTTTTTGATTTTGCGTTTGCTCTTGAACTTTCTTTTCGTTTTTTGATTTGCAGGCACTCGCATTCAAGAGGAGTAAAGGCAGCAATAAAAGTAATAGTTTAGAGGTCATGGGAGTCCATCCTTTGCACAACGAAATCCTAAATTGGAAGTCGTATAATTCGCTTTTAAAGAAGCTCGGAAGGCCATGCGCATAAAGGTTGCATAATCTTCCTTTTCTGTCGCTAGCAGAGAAGCGGCTCCGCAAAATTTATTTTTATCGACCTCTTTTCCATCGCGTGAATCGGAAGAAACAAGCGCGTTGTTAAAATCCAGAACCCACTCCCAAATGAGCCCATGCAAATCATAGATGCCCCAATAATTGCGAGGGGTCTTTCCTACTTTCTGCAAGGTGCTCGAGGTGGGCTTGGAGTACCAATCTAACACACGCTGTCTCCACACCCCATCGTTGCGGCTATCCGCCTGCGTTTCGGAAGCCACTGCCGCATATTCCCATTCGCTTTCGCGTGGAAGCCTCAATCCTTTCCATTCGCAATAAGCTTTTGCGGCAAACCAACTCACATTTGTGACCGGCTGATCTACATCCACCTTAGCTCCCAGCTCGGCAGCAGATTTCCAATGAGCCAGGTAACGTGCATCACTGAAAAGCTTTGAGGGTTTTCCTTTTTGCCACCCAGGATTTTGTTTGATGAAACTGAGATAGTCGCCGTTCGTCACCGCAAGACTTTGAAGATAGAACCTTTTGATGGGAATTTCTTTTTCCTTTTCATCCGCCGGATAAAAGGGGCGGTAGATTCCTCCGGAGATTAAGACCAGGCTGGGCTTAGATTCTTGGGAGAAAGCCTGAAGAGAGAGGAATATAAAAATAAAAATTAGGATTAAAGATTTCATTCACTTACTCTCCCCCCTCCTTACAAAGGAGAGGGTTAGGGAGAGGTCTATGTAAGTACAATTTGAACCCAACTAAGACCTCCCTCTAACTCCCTCCTTTGTAAGGAGGGAGAACCTCATCTCTTTGAAAAAGAACTAATGCGCAGCTCCCGGTGGACGCGTAGTCGCTTCTTTTACCTTTGCCACTTCTTCAGCAGTGACTGCATCTCCCGAATTCCCCCAGCTGTTTCTCACATAAGTCAAAATATTGGCAATCTCATCATTATTCAACTGACTCATTGGAGGCATCACCGAGTTAAATTCTTTGCCATTTACAGTCACAGGACCACTTTTACCATTCAGCACAATTTCAATAGCTCTATTTTTATCAGCCATCATAAAATCTGATTTTGCCAAAGGAGGAAACACTCCGGGTAAACCTTCACCATTCGCCTGATGGCAGGTAGAACATGTTCCACCAAACAGATTTTTACCGGCATTGATTTGAGCTTCTTTGCTTAACTTACCTTGTGCCATTTCTTTGCTGGCAATTTCAACCGCTTGAGTAGGTTCGGCCTTGTCCGCAAGGTAGGCAGAGTCTATTTCCTTACCCGAATAAAGGGCTTTGTTCTCCAGGCCCTCTACTTTCAACATTCCCAAAGCCCCTTTGTTGAAGGTTCTAAAAATGGAATGATCAACTAAAATGTAGGTTCCAGGAACTTCTAATTTAAACTCCACCATTGCCGAACCACCGGCGGGAATCAGCGTAGTTTGCACGTTTTCCTGATAATGCGTTCCGCCTTCGAAAAACACCTTATCAAAAATGTCTCCAATTAAATGAAAACTACTCACCAAATTAGGTCCACCGTTACCCACAAATAGACGCACCGTATCGCCTACTTTTGCTTTCAGGGCTTTGTCTCCGACGAGAGCACCTCGGTACCATTGAAGAGTACATAGCTGGCATTTTCTTCAATGGCTTTTTGCATATCAAAAGGCTGCAAACCTTTTTCGTGATATTTGCCCACGGTGTAAAAATCGCCTTGCACCACGTAGAATTCTTTATCCACAGGAGGCAAGCCTTCGGG
>CAYWGE010000142.1:0-5143 GCA_964457215.1 uncultured Pseudomonadota bacterium | reverse complement strand
AAAAAAATTTTACGGGGTATAGCTTAGCTATCTAAAATGTCAATTGCGATTTTAAGCTACGTTTTCCGCTTCTCTAGGAACAACTGCAAACACAAAAGAAGACGTAGCTACCGCGATAAGCAAGAAAGGGGCAGCGATAAAAACAGCAACCCCAGCCACAATGAGCAAACCACCACCTATGCCAATTTTTTCAGGAGGACGGGATGTCGCACAAAAACGTCCAACATTATTAAGTAACCCTGAGCTGGTTGTTTCACTACCACGGGCCAATACAAGAGCTTGACGGAATTCTCCTGAAGTAAAACCCAAATCCCCTGCTCCACCTTGCTCATAGCAATTTTGCTGACTCCCTGCCCGCATCGAGCAAACCACTCCGACGGTATTATCGACATCGGCAATCGCAAGATTTTGGTGGGTACAGATATACGCTTGTGCCGCTTCAATACTCATAAAAATGTCCTTTCTCACGAGAGAGTGTAAGTACTACCCCTAAAATTATAAGAGTGACAGTGATCACTTTTTTCTGCAGTGGAGTCAAGCTTTCTGGTGGATGCGCGCAAAATTGACGGACGGAACGCTGAAGTCCTGCGGAGCCCGATTGTCCTCCTCGTGCAAGACGGATTGCTTCCCGAAACTCTGCAGGGCTAAAACGCAAATTTTCTATTTCACAACGCTCTGATCTGCCGCAAACCTCTCTTATCCATTGATCGGCTGTGAAACGATAAAGATCAGCAGGATGCGTACAAATATATTGGGCTGCATCTTCAATGGCCATATAAATCCTTTAGAAATTATTTTCAGGAGTATCGGCTAGACTTCAAATAAGTTGCTTAGTTTTACTGATCGGTGCTCGGAATACTCGGAAAACGAAAGACATACTCTTTTTGGCCGGCGGCAGGCGCTTGAATCTTGATTTGTTTCGTGGAGGCTCCGGAAGCTTTGGCACTCACACTATAATTGCCTGGCTGCAAACGCAGCATCAACCAAGGCGTATCGCAGTTGGCCTGAAAAATAGTAGCGCCCGAAGAATCTTGAATACTCACCGCCACATCGGCCACATAAGCACGGCTCCCGGCAGTAAACATCAGCTTTACGGGGTAAGTCTTCCATTGTGGGTAATCTTTACTCTCCCCCACTCCCGTGCAGGCATATTGAATACCTTGATAAGTCTTTTCTTCGTCGGCTGCAAAAACAGAATTTGAAATAAATAAAACTGCTAATAATAAAATGATTTTCATAACGATTCCTCATTTAAGATTTTTTAAAATTTGGACCGGTTTTCAGAAATTTCTTTAGACAAATATTGAGTGAGTTAAGAAAAGTTCAGCTGCTAGGCGTGCATGAGGAGACAACCTACTTCCCGCATGAGCGGGATGAGGATTGACGACGAATGCACAATCCGCCTAAGGCGGACAGATGAGCTTTTATTAACTCACTAATTAATCCACTTGCCGAAGCGGGTCCAACGCACTCCACCCTGATCATGATCAATAGACAACCAAATAAACATTGCACGTCCGCGGATAAAATCTCGCGGGACAAAACCCCATTCTCGGGAATCGCTGGAATTGTCTCGATTATCTCCCATCATGAAAAAATTACCGGGAGGCACATCAAATTCCATATGCGCTTGATTGGTAAAATTTTTACTGTATTGAACCCAATGAAGCATATCGCCTAGTTGTTCGAGGAAAAAATTGAATTCCATCCAATCTAGTTCAAAAGGAATCTGACTATAGGGTTTAATTAAGGCTTCAAATCCTTCGATTGAAGAGACATTTAATAAGCGCTTGTTCGAAGCATCAGGGCCTGAGAGATGAACCGGATATTGCTTGATAGAGGTTCCATTGACCGTAATTTTTCCATCGCGAATTTCAACATGATCTCCGGGCACACCCACTACGCGTTTGATAAAATCAAGTTTTTCATCTTTTGGATAAGTAAAGACAATCACTTCACCTCGCACTGGATCGGAGAAACGCGCAATCCATTGCTTGGTGAACGGAACTCTTAAACCATAAACAAACTTATTAACGAAAATGTGATCTCCTACCATTAAAGTAGGCACCATTGATTTTGAGGGAATTTTAAAGGCCTCCACTACAAAAGCTCTCAAGAAAAAAGCCACTAGCAAAGCGGTTAAAAGGGCTTCAAAATATTCTCGAAAATAAGATTTACTGCGAGGGGGCTTGGACTGAAGTTGAATAGGGTTTTCCATGTATAAATTTTAGACTCTGATAAGGTTATTAATTGAGAGTGTTACTCTTTTTTTAGTCAATTTTTAATACGGCTAAAAAGGCATCCTGCGGAATCTCAACACTCCCGACCTGTTTCATTCGCTTCTTACCCTCTTTTTGCTTTTCCAGCAATTTTCTTTTTCGAGTGATATCACCCCCATAACATTTAGCGGTTACGTTCTTTCGAACCGCTTTTACCGATTCACGGGCAATAATCCGAGTTCCAATGGAAGCCTGGAGGGCAATCTCAAATTGTTGACGTGGGATGAGTTCGCGAAGCTTTTCGACGAGTGCTCTACCCCGCAAATAGGCTTTTTCGCGATGCACAATTAACGATAACGCATCCACCGGTTCATCATTCACTAAAATATTGAGCTTCACCAAATCCGAAGCTCGAAAATCGGAAAACTCATAATCAAAACTCGCAAAACCTTTTGAAATACTTTTGAGTCGGTCATAAAAATCAAACACGATTTCTGAAAAAGGAAGCTCATAGACAAGCATGACATGTTCACTCGTTACGTATTCCATCTTTTGCTGCACTCCGCGCTTACCTTCGCAAAGCTGGATTAAGGCGCCCACAAATTCTTGGGGAATATGAATGGTCGCGCGAATATAGGGTTCTTCAATACTTTCCACTTCGCCCGGTGAAGGAAAATTCGCCGGATTATCGATCGTTAAAATTTCGCCTTGCAGAGTTTTTACACGGTAAATAACACTCGGGGCTGTTGAAATAATTTTAAGATTATATTCCCTCTCCAAACGCTCCTGAATGATTTCCATATGGAGCAAACCCAAAAAGCCGGAGCGAAAACCAAAACCTAAGGCCAAAGAAGTTTCGGGCTCGTAAGAAAAAGACGCATCATTAAGTTTTAATTTAGATAAAGCGGCACGCAAGTTTTCGTATTGGTGAGGCTCGACGGGATAAATCCCGCAAAAAACCATAGACTTCGCTTCTTTAAAGCCCGCTAACGCATTTTCGGCAGGTCGATCGACGTGTGTAGCCGTATCTCCGATCCTTACTTCAGCCACATCTTTAATGCCGGCGATCAAAAATCCGACTTCTCCCATCGACAATTCATCCACCTCTTGAAAATAAGGATTAATCACTCCAATTTTATCAACTAAATAAGATTGGTTAGTCGACATGAGCTTAATGCGGTCGCCTTTTTTTAGAGAGCCATCAAAAATTCGCACCAAGACGACCACGCCTTGATAGGCATCAAACCAGCTATCAAAAATAAGGGCCTTCAAAGGCGCAGTGACCTCTCCTTTTGGGGGCGGAAAATAACGCACTACATTTTCTAAAATTTGCTCAGTACCAATACCTTGTTTCGCAGAGGCTTCGACCGCATTAGAAGTGGGCAAGCCAATCACGGTTTCGATTTGTTCCTTAACACGGGCGGGATTTGCAGCAGGCAGATCAATCTTATTGAGCACACAAAAGACTTCTAAATTATGATCGACCGCCAAATAAACATTCGCCAAAGTTTGCGCTTGAATGCCTTGAGAGGCATCGACTACTAAAATCGCCCCTTCGCACGCGGCCAATGAGCGGGAAACCTCATAATGAAAATCCACATGGCCAGGGGTATCAATCAAATTTAAAATATAGGTATTTCCATCCTTAGCCTTGTAAGTTAAGCGCACGGTTTGTGCCTTAATGGTAATTCCCCGTTCACGCTCTAAATCCATTTTATCTAAAAATTGGTTCTGCTTTTCGCGCTCGGACAAGGCGCCGGTAAATTCTAAAAGGCGATCAGCCAAGGTCGATTTGCCGTGGTCAATATGGGCGATGATAGAGAAATTGCGGATGAATTTGGCCTTCACTTTTGACCTCGATGAGGGGAGTTGGGGGGAGAAAGAATTCTTCCCCCAACTTTAGCGAACATCTGGCTTTGCCAGTGTGAGCGAATAAAAAAATTGCGGATAAATTTAGAATTCATTGAGGATTAAGGTCGACGAAGACGCTCAAAATCTTCGAAACTGGGGTTTAAAAAGGAAAGTTGTTCGCCGGGCAAATCCGCTTGATGCTTAGACAAAATAAGATCAATTCCTTGACGAATATATTCCGCAATAGGCACTTTGGTCTTATGATGCAGGCTCTTTAACTTTTCGCTCTGATCTTCGGTAATATAAATCGTCGTTGTGATCTTTTTGCGAGCCATGGCGAATATCCACTTTATTGTTCGGTGACAATCACTTGAGGATTAATATTTTCTTTTTGTTGAATCGTTTTCGCATAATCTTGCGCTGCTTTTTCTTCTCCAAAATTTCCCACATTTACGCGATACCATTTTCCTTTATCGGGAATTTCTTCCACCGAAAGAAACGCCATGTATCCCTTCTTCTTCCAATTATCGACTACCTGAATAGCGGCGGACTCATCGGGATAAGAAGCAATTTGAAGGGTATATTCGGAGTTGGCACTCGATTTAATTCGAAAAACAGTCGTGGGGGCATGATCAAAAGGGGTTTTCACGGGAGCATCCGCCTTGGGTTCTGCCAAGGCCAAGGTATTGTCCGAAGGCGCTGCATCAGGCTTTAAATCTTGAATCTGGGCATCTGCTACTTTTTTCTTTTCAGGGCTGGTCCCCACCCGAGTCCCAAGCAAAAAAGCTCCACCCAATAAAACCACTTGTAGAATGAGTAGAACCACCAACTGGGCAAAATTAAACCGCACGGCACTTTGATTTTCGCTCATATTTCCTCATTTCCTAACCCAGCTAAAACTGGATAAATCTCTGAAGTTTATTCGTCAGACCCTAAACTCATATACTCTGGAGCACTCACACCAACAATTTCAAAACCACACTGAAATATATTTTGAAGTGCCTGAATTAATAACAACTTGCTCTCGGTTCTTTGAAGATCTTTGCTAATAACTTTATAACGTTCGTCGCCCT
>CAYWGE010000141.1:0-5145 GCA_964457215.1 uncultured Pseudomonadota bacterium | reverse complement strand
ATTTGGAAAATTAATTGCGAATACCGATATGCATCCTGGAAATATTTCTTTTTTTTGCGAAGGCGAAGAAATATTGGGCTTAGCTCCTGTATACGACATGTTACCCATGTTGTATGCCCCACAACAAAATCAATTGGTGTTCAGAACATTCGATCTAGTTCCTCCCCAATTTTCGGAACTTTCTGTTTGGCGACAAGCCTTGAACGCAGCGCGAGATTTTTGGTCTGAGGTGCAAAAGCATTCCGAGATTTCGGAAGAATTTAAGGTTTTAACTGCTGAAAATGAATCCAAATTAGCTTTGCTCTCACAGTTGAAAACCTTGTCAGCTATTTAATCTTTTGCTCAATTTAGCAACTGCCTCAACACATACTGCAAAATTCCCCCATGCCTGTAATATTCGATTTCGTCGGGGGTATCGATGCGGAGCGTTGCGGTAAAAGTTTTCTCATCAGCCTTGATGAGTAAAGTTTGTAAGGGTTTTAGCCCTGCTGAGATTCCATCGATGGTAATTTTTTCTTTTCCGGTGAGACCTAGCGATTTCCAGGATTCTCCTTCTTTAAATTGGAGAGGAAGAACTCCCATTCCTACCAAGTTACTGCGATGGATGCGTTCAAAGCTTTCGGCAATTACAGCTTTGACGCCTAAGAGGAAAGTGCCTTTGGCAGCCCAATCGCGAGAGGAACCTGTGCCATATTCTTTTCCGGCCAGCACCACGAGCGGAATTTTTTCCGCCTGATATTTCATGGCGGCATCATAAATACTCATTTGTTCGCCATCGGGAAGATGGAGCGTAAATCCGCCTTCAACCTCTTTTAGCATTAAATTTTTAATACGAATATTCGCAAAAGTGCCGCGTACCATTACTTCGTGATTTCCGCGCCGTGCGCCGTAAGAGTTAAAATCTTCGGGCTTCACGCCTAAGGCTTGCAGATATTTTCCGGCGGGACTGCTCGCTTTAATCGAGCCGGCAGGAGAAATGTGATCGGTTGTGACCGAATCACCTAAGAGTGCCAAGACTCGGGCATCTAAAATATCGCGTAGAGGAGCAGGTTTCTCCGGCATTCCTTCGAAGTAAGGAGGATGTTTGATGTAGGTTGATTTAGGGTCCCAAGCAAATGTTTCGCCTTCGGGCACTTGAATCGATTGCCAGTTTGAATCACCCTTAAAAACTTCTCCGTAACTTTTTTGAAACATGTCAGCATTCACCGATTGAAGCACTGTTTCTTCAATTTCTTTTTGGGTGGGCCAAATATCTTTTAAGAAAACCGGCTTGCCATCTTTTCCAATCCCTAACGGATCGGTGTAGGGGTTGAAATCCATTTTACCCGCCAAGGCATACGCAACCACGAGCGGAGGGGAGGCAAGATAATTCGCTTTTACATAAGGATTGATGCGCCCTTCGAAATTTCGATTTCCGGAAAGAATGGCAGCCACCACTAAATCTTCTCTTTCAATGGTGTTTGCAATCGATTCAGAAAGTGGGCCCGAGTTTCCAATACAGGTGGTGCAACCATAACCCACGAGATTAAAATTTAATTTTTCAAGGTAAGAAAGAAGGCCTGCTTTTTTAAGATAATCCGTCACCACTTTCGAGCCGGGTGCTAAACTGGTTTTTACCCACGGTTTTGTTTGAAGTCCTTTTTCAACGGCTTTTTTGGCGACGAGTCCTGCCGCCAGCATAACCGAGGGGTTGGAGGTATTGGTACAACTCGTAATGGCGGCAATCACAACCGCCCCATGTTCTAAATCAAACTCTCCATTGGGGTGGCCCTTTACATCGGCTCTTTTCGAAATGGCTCCCAAATGTTCCATCTCAGTTTGGGACCCTCCTTCGGCTATCCATTTTGAAATCGCTTCGGGTTTTACCTCTTTGATTTTATCTTTCAAAAATTCGGTTAAGGCCTGACGGAATACTTTTTTGGATTCGTTTAATGGCACGCGGTCTTGTGGGCGTTTCGGTCCGGCTAAACTAGGGACAATGCTTGAGAGATCGAGTTCGAGAGTGTCCGTAAAAACAGGATCAGAAGTTTTTTCCGTTCGGAACAGTCCTTGTTCACGGCAATAGGCTTCGACTAATTTTGTTTTCTCCGCTCGATTACTCAGATTGAGATAATTTAAACTTTCTTCATCGATCGGAAAAAAACCGATGGTGGCGCCGTATTCCGGAGCCATATTGGCAACCGTGGCGCGATCGGCTAAGCTGAGCTCACCAATTCCCTCTCCATAAAATTCCACAAATTTTCCAACCACGCCTTTTTTGCGAAGCATTTGGGTAATCGTGAGCACTAAATCCGTGGCAGTGGTGCCTTCCGGGAGCTTCCCTTTAAGTTTGAAACCAATTACTTGCGGAATCAGCATCGAGATCGGTTGCCCCAGCATCGCGGCTTCGGCTTCAATACCACCGACTCCCCAACCCACCACGCCTAAACCATTGATCATGGTAGTGTGCGAATCAGTGCCCACCAGTGTATCCGGATACGCTAAGGTTTTCCCGTCGCAGGCTTGCCCTAATTTTTGGGTGAAAACAACGGGAGCTAAATATTCGAGATTCACTTGATGAACAATCCCAGTATCCGGAGGAACGGCCCGAAAATTACTAAAGGCCGTTGAGCCCCATCTTAAAAAACGATAGCGTTCTTGATTTCTTTCAAATTCGAGTGCAGCATTTTTCGCAAAAGAATCGGACGAGCCAAAGCTATCTACCTGCACGGAATGATCAATCACCAAATCTAAAGGTTGAAGGGGATTTATTTTCTTAGGATCCCCGCCGAATTTTAAAATCGCCTCGCGCATGGCCGCCAAATCCACCACGACGGGCACACCGGTAAAATCTTGGAGTAAGACTCGCGCAGGCCGAAACGCGATTTCTTTATTCGAGTTGGATTTCGCATCCCAATTCAAAATGGCTTCGATATCGGTTTTTTTCACCGAACGCTCATCTTCAAAGCGCAGAAGATTTTCCAAAAGAATTTTAAGAGAAAAGGGAAGTTTTTCAACTTGCGGATATTTCTCCGCGAGTTTTTTCAAACTATAAATTTCGTAGCGTTGATTTTGAACTTGGATTTCAGTTTTGGTTTGGAATGAATTTTTAGACATAATTAAATTTCTTATTTTATTTAATTTTGTTTTTCAATGATTGGTAACCGATGCCCTCTCCATTTTCTTGGGTTACCGGGAGTCCCAGGGTTTTCCATCCGGGTGCGTGCGGTAATCCACCATAGCCTCCTACAATATTGTGCAAAGTGGTATAACCATGGGCAGATAAGAGTTCGCAGGCCTTTTGGGAGCGCCCGCCGGCTTGGCATCCTACTACTAAAGTTTTGTTTTTGGGAATATGAGATTCAACCACTGGAAGAAAATCGGGGTTTGGAGCCATTTGCCCAGATTCTTCATTAAAATCTAAAAAGGGAATATTAATAGCGCCTGCCGCATGACCTTGAGTGAATTCCCGTACGGAGCGGACGTCTAAATAAAGCGCATCGGCATTCTCATCCAGGATTTTTTTGGCTTCTTCGGGGTTAATTTGTGGAATGGGCATAGGAAAGACCTCTTTCATTAGTCCCCCCTCTTAATCTTTAAGAGGAGGAGTTTTAGATATATTCATCTTATCTAAGCCTTGCAACCCCCATTTGCATTGTTCTAGAGAACCTAGTAGAGTGGTGATCCCTGCATTTTTAATAAGGATGATTATGAATCGCAAACAACTTGAAAATACGAATGTCGAAAGCTCTTACCTTCTTTCTTCACCCCAAAAAATTCATCAAGAATTTCCAGCGGGTAAGCAAAGCGTCGAAACGGTCTTAAAAGGTCGAGAAGTCATTCGTAATATTTTAGACGGCAAAGATAAAAGACTTTTTGTGGTGATTGGTCCGTGCTCCATCCATGATACAAAAGCCGCTTTAGAATATGCCCAAAAACTAAAAAAATTGGCGGATAGCGTAAAAGAACATTTATTTTTGGTGATGCGGGTTTATTTCGAAAAACCCCGTACCACGGTGGGGTGGAAAGGGCTGATTAACGATCCTTTCATGGATGATTCTTTCAAGATCGAAGAGGGAATTAAGATTGCTCGAAAACTTTTACTAGATATTACCGCGCTAGGTTTACCTACAGCCACCGAGGCGTTAGATCCCATTACTCCCCAATATTTAACCGAACTGATTTGTTGGTCGGCGATTGGTGCACGCACAACTGAATCGCAAACCCATCGTGAAATGGCATCCGGCTTGTCCACTCCCGTGGGCTTTAAGAATGGAACCGATGGAAATATTGAAGTCGCCATTAACGCGATGAAATCGGCCTTAAGCCCCCACAATTTTTTGGGGATCGATCCCGAGGGGCGAATTTCGGTGTTTCGTACCAAAGGTAACCCTTACAGCCATGTGGTTTTAAGAGGGGGAAATAAAAAAACAAATTTTGATGCAGAATCTATTAAACACTGTGAAGAAATTTTGGCCAAAGAAGGTCTTTGTAAAAAAATTATGGTGGATTGCTCGCATGGGAATTCGAGTAAAGATCACCGGCGTCAACCCGGTGTGTTCCAAGCCGTGATTGATCAAGTGGTAGCGGGGAATCAATCGATTGTGGGGATGATGGTCGAGAGCAATTTGTTTGAAGGCAGCCAATCCATCCCCAAAGATCTGGCGGAGTTAAAATATGGAGTTTCGGTTACCGATAAATGTATTGATTGGCCTACGACTGAGAAAATGATTTTAGAAGGGTATGAGAAATTGAAAAAACGGCAAATTTAAGCTCCTTTAAGACTTTTATGCACATTCCTAAATCGATTAAACGTGAAAACAATTACCTCAATATTCAATGGGCCGATGGCCATGCCTCCCAGCTCGAGCTTGCTTATCTACGGCGCAAATGTCCGTGTGTGAGCTGCAAGGGAGATACCCAGCGTACACCTGATGGCGGCATTGAGCTTCCGTCGTTTGATTCCAAACCCGTCGAGATTGTGGCTTCTGCACCCGTGGGGAATTACGCCCTGAATTTTCGGTTTAATGATGGGCACGACACCGGCATTTATTCGTGGCGGTATCTGTACGACTTGGGCCGCGAATATCCGGAACGCTGGCGCGCGTATCTGGAAGCGCTGAAGGCCAAAGGGCTGTCGCGTCATCCCAAGGCGCGATAGGCGGT
>CAYWGE010000140.1:0-5261 GCA_964457215.1 uncultured Pseudomonadota bacterium | reverse complement strand
GTGCCGGCGATTCCATAAAGGATTTAAAGCCAGTCGGTTTCCTTTTTCATCCTGCACTTGCAATTTTTCAGGCACAACGGTGTACGCGCAACGCGTCCCGGTAAATCCGGCCGTTTTCGAAAAACTGCGAAATTCAATCGCAACCTCTTCGGCACCCGGAATTTCATAAATGGAGTGGGGTAAATTGGGATCGGTAATAAACGCTTCATAGGCCGCATCAAATAAAATCACCGCCTGATTTTTTCGCGCCCAATCCACCCATTTTTGAAGTTCAGCTTTCGATAAAGTGGCACCGGTAGGATTATTGGGTGAACACAAATAGACAATATCGCATTTTTCGGTGGGCAGCGGCGGACAAAATTGATTTTCAGCGGTGGTCGGAAGATAGACTATTCCAGCATAGTGCCCCGACTCCTGATAAGCGCCTGTTCGTCCTGCCATGACATTGGTATCAACATAAACTGGATAAACCGGATCGGTCACCGCAATCTTATTCTGAAGCGAGAAAATTTCCTGAATATTGCCTGTGTCGCATTTTGACCCATCCGAGACAAAAATCTCTGTGTTTTTAAGGGAGACTCCTCGCGATTTAAAATCATGCTCTAAAATTGCATCGATCAAGAACGAATAACCTTGCTCAGGACCATAACCCCGAAAACCTTCTCGAGTGCCCATTTCAGCTACCGCTTTTTGAAGGGCTTGAGTAACCGCTGGAGCCAAAGGCAAAACCACATCTCCAATCCCTAAGCGAATAATTTTCGCACTCGGGTTTTGCTCTTGGTAGGCTTTGACGCGGCGTCCAATTTCTGGGAATAAATAGCCCGCTTTGAGTTTTAGAAAATGTTCGTTAATGAGGGTCATAATATCCTTTCCAAATCTTTGAATAATTGAGTCGGCAAAAACATTTAAGCCAGTAGTTTGCTGTCATTGCGAGCGAAGCGTGGCAATCTCCCAAGTGCACTCAGAAGATCGCCACGCTTCACTTCGTTTCGCTCGCGATGACATAAAGAGATTAAGGAAGAAGTCTAATAATTCCTTCCTACCTCATAACCCCTTGCCCATTGCAAGTCTCAATTGACCGATTGAGAAAGCTCAAGTAAGTTAAAATAATGAGGGAGCTCATCCATACAGCTTATATCGGCTTAGGGTCAAATTTAGGAGATAAAACCCTCAATTTAACCCAGGCTATTTCTCGATTGAAAAACCGCGTGGATTGCGAAGTATTGAAAGTCTCTTCTTTCTACGAAACAGAGCCCTTAACTAAAAATGGTATTGAAGTGGGTTGGTATTTAAATAGCGCCCTCAAACTTAAAACTTCTCTTTCTCCCATGAGTTTGCTCACTCTTTTGCTCGATATTGAAAAAGAAATGGGTCGTCCGACAGAGCGAGAAAAATGGACACCGCGAGTCATCGACTTAGATCTGCTTTTTTATAACCAAGAAATCGTGAAGGCTCGTCCTCTGAAAATTCCCCATCCGGAGCTTCATAAACGCCGTTTTGTGTTAGAACCTTTAGCCGAAATTGCCCCGAACCTGATACATCCTGTAAAAGGTTCGACGATCGAGAGTTTACTGGGGAAATTGGTCGATGATAAGAAAGTCGTCCCTCTCTTCCGCTTTTTTCTCAGTCGAAACGCTGCAGAAGCATATAGTATTTAAATTTTTAATGAGTACGATAGTGCTCATTAAAAATTATAAATACTTATGGTTGGGAAACCATATAGTTTATAGGATGAATTGTGTTTGAATTTTTAATCGGCATCTTCTTATTTTATCTGCTTTATAAAACGTTTATAAAGCCCCTGTTTGCTCCCAAGCAAAAAAAGACCCAGCAACGTTCGAGCCGCCGTCGACCACCTCCCGTGTATGGAGCGCCTATGGTTGTTGAAGAAATGAAGCGTTGCCCCACTTGCGGAACTTTTAATCCGAAATCACTTGCGCTGCTGGATAAAGAACAATACTTTTGCTCCATCGAATGTCGTGTTCGCTTCAATTCGTAAACTCTAACTCAAAAGGATTTGTATGAAATTTTTTATTGATTCCGCCGATCTTAAAGAAATCAGCGAATGTTGGGAAATGGGCCTCATTGATGGAGTGACCACTAATCCAAGCCTGGCCGCAAAAACGGGCAAAAATTACGACGTTACCATCAAAGAAATCTGTAAACTTGTGGATGGCCCCATTAGCGCTGAAACGATTAGCCTCGATTTCGACGGGATGCTCAAAGAATCCTATCACTTTGCCGAAATGCATAAAAATATCGTGGTTAAAATTCCGATGACTTTAACGGGCATGAAGGTGGTGAAGCGACTCAGCCAAGAAAAAATCAAAACAAATGTAACTCTCGTGTTTAGCCCCAATCAGGCACTCCTCTGCGCCAAAGCAGGCGCAAGTTATGTGAGCCCTTTTGTGGGAAGATTAGATGATATCTCCGAAGAAGGGATGCAACTTATTAGCCAGATCCGGCAAATTTATAATAATTACGATTTCGCAACCGAAATTCTAGTCGCTTCGATTCGAAACCCCATTCATGTTCGGGATTCTGCCTTGATCGGAGCTGATGTGGCCACTATTCCCTATTCTGTTATTAAACAGCTTGCGGCTCATCCTCTCACCGATATTGGAATTGAAAAATTCTTAAAAGATTGGGAAAAAGTTCCAAAATGATCAATCAACCCTTAGAAAATCAACCCACTCCTCCTCAAGCGGGGATTGTAGAAAAAAAATCAGGGTGCACGCCCGGTTGCGGCTGTGGTTGCTTCATGGGATGTATTTTGTTTTTTATTCTCTCTATTGCGGCATCCGTTGCATTTTTTCTTCTGGTGGATTTCGGTAAAGTCACGGAGCAAGGTTTTTATTGGGTTTATAAAGCAGCTTCCCAGGCCCAATTAATTGAAAAGGCTCTACCTCCAGAGATGCCCGTTGCGGAGAGAAAAGAAACTTTGAAAAAAATTGATGAAACAGTCGATTGTTATTTTCGGCTTTCTGAGGACCAGCGAAAGCAATTCCGCGAAGAAATTAAAAAGAATTTCAGCCCCACTCAGCAATCTCAACCCAATTCTCAAGAACTGAGTAGAGTGATTTCGGAGTGCTTAAAATTTGAAAAACAGGCCCCTCCTACAGGATTTTAGTTATGACCAGCCCTTTAACCCGACATCCCACTCGCTATTTTCAAGACTTTCAGGAAAAGCTTTTACCTCATCATATTGAAGCTTGGTTTAAGGCCCTGTCCGAACGTTTTCAAAAGGCACAAAACAAAGAGGATTGGAAAGCCTGCGTTTTGCACTGGAACGAAATCAAAGCTCATATTGAAAATCATCTCGAAAAAGCATCGTTAGCCTTTTACCGTGATACCCAAAACACCGCCTACGAAGCCGAAGAAAAAAGGCTCCGGGACGAGATCGAGCCTCCTTATAAAACCGAATGCGCAAAAATTCGCACCCAAGTTTTAAATTCCCCTTTTCGAGCAGAACTCGAAAAAGAATTAAGTAAAAAATATTTTACAGAACTTCAACTTCAAGAAGATTCCTTTGCCCCACGCAATATTGAAATCGAAACTCAAATAAACACTCTTCTTGCGGAATATACCAAAATTACAGGCAGCGGAGAATTTGAAGTGCGCGGCCAAAAATATCCTCTGGCTCATTATAAAGTTTTTTCCAGTTCGCCGGATGCCGCTTTAAGAGAAGAAGCTTTTCAAAGTTTTTCAGCGTGGTTTGAAAAGCGTCAGGACAAGCTCGACGAAATTTACGATCATACGGTCAAACTTCGTAATCAGATGGGACAAGAGCTGGGAAATCCTGATTATACGCTCTTAGGTTATCAAAAAATGAGACGTTTAGATTATGGGCCAGAAGAAGTGGCAAAGTTTCGAAAGCAAATCGAAACCACTTTAGTACCGATTGCAAAACGAATTCGCGATCAGCAGGCCTTAAGTCAAAATGAGCAAAGCCTAAAAATTTGGAACTCTGATTATTTCCCCGAATGGCGAGTCGATCGGTTAAAAGTCACCATCCCTGAACAAATCCCAACTTCACTTAAAGTTTTTGAAACACTCTCTCCCGTTCTCGGGAAACATTTTAAAAATATGGTGGATCACCAACTTTTAGATCTTGAAGCGCGCACAGGTAAGGCGCCAGGGGCCTTCTGCACCGACTTTGCAGACTATCGGGTTCCTTTTATCTTTTTAAATAGCGTGGGGGATGCATCGGATATCACCACTATTCTTCATGAAAGTGGTCATGCTTTTCAAGCTTGGGAAAGTCGCTGGATTGATTTGATGGAACTGCGCTGGCCCACCTTAGAGGCCTGCGAAGTGCATTCGATGAGTATGGAATTTTTCGCACACCCCTATTACGAAGAATTTTTTCCGCCCGAGGACACCAAACGCTTTAAAAAACATCACGTGGCCGATTCTCTTCTCTTGCTCCCCTATATTGCGATGGTCGATGAATTTCAGCATTTGGTTTATTCGGGACAAGCAAGTAATGCGATCACCCGAGCCAAAGCCTGGGAAGAACTCGAAAATAAATATTTGCCTGGCCTAGATTTTGGTTCCAATAAAACTTGGAAGAAAATTCGTTGGATGCGCCAGCTGCACATTTTTAAACACCCTTTTTACTACATCGATTATGCAATTGCCTTAGTAGGTGCACTCCAACTTTGGATGCAAAGTATTGAGAATAAAGAAAAGGCCCTGGGAAATTATTTAAATCTTTGCAAAATAGGCGGCACACTGGCCCTCAAAGATTTTTTCAAAGAAGGAAATTTACTTCTACCTTTTGAAGAAGGAATGCTCCAAGGTTTGATCGATCAGGTTCTCAAAACAGAACCTCTCTTTAACTAAATTGCGCATCAACATTTGTCATCCCACGACTTGATCGGGGGATCTACTTTTCTGGAGCTTCATATGGCTTCTTCCATCGAAAATCTTTTTTCAGAATCCTCTACTCTTAATCCTTCTTATACCCATCACTTTCTCCACTCCAAAAAAGACTACGAAAACCTCTATTTAGAATCGATCCAAAATCCCGGAGAGTTTTGGGGAAAAATCGCAGAGAATTTTCACTGGTTCCAAAAATGGGATAAAGTTTTCAATGAAAAAGAACCGAATTTGTTTAACTCCACCCAGTCCCTTGCAAGTTCCGGCCCTTGGTTTAAGGGAGGTAAAACCAATCTCTGTTACAACGCGCTCGACCGCCATCTACCTGAGAAAGCCAATCAAACGGCTCTCATTTGGGTGGGACATGAACCGTTCGAAAA
>CAYWGE010000139.1:4111-5288 GCA_964457215.1 uncultured Pseudomonadota bacterium | reverse complement strand
GGGTTCTAAGCATAACGACTTTTACGTCTGGGCTCAAACCTCGGGTTTCGAACAGGCGCCCGATACTTTTTTAGAAGCATCGAGCGCTCGGTTTCAATATGGTCCTTTTTGGACACCCCCTTTTACCTTGGCAGTTTTGCGGCATCGAGGAAAAGAGTTTCGCTTAAACTCCCTTAGAAACGCTTTATTCTCAAAAACTTCTTTTCATAATTTTACCTGGGAATTTCATACTGAAAATGCTGAGCTCGATATCCAGGGCAAAGTCTGGGCGCCCCGCGAATCCTTTGTAGGCCTAACTTATTACAATCCACCCGGTGGCAACAAACATTGTTTGAACTCAAAACTCGGGAGTTGTGAATTAACTCTAAGATACAAAAAACAAAATAAAACAGAAAAGTTCTTAAACACCCAAAGTACGGCCTTCGAAATTTTAACTCATAACAAGGATCACGGAATTAAAATTTCAACATAAGGAAATTTTATGCCCTCTCTGCTTCTCTTTTTATTGGTTATTTACATTCTCTTCTTCTTTTTAATTCTAAAAATAATCCCGGAGGACCGATCATGATCGTGGGTCATTACGCTACAGCTTTGATTCCACGTCGTTTTCAGCCGTCAGCTCCTTTTTGGTTATTTTTACTTGCGTCTAATCTGAGTGATTTTTTGTGGATCTTACTGGGACTAATGGGCCATGAAGCTCCGAAGCCTTCTTCTATGTGGTTAGCCACTTTTCAGAATATATCGGTCGATATGCCCTATAGCCACGACGCTCTCCCCACTCTTCTGATTGCGCTCGTCTTTACAATCCTTGTTTATCTTTTCTTCAAAAATTTCAAAACGGCATTATGGTGTGGAGCTTTAGTGATTGTTCACCTGCTTTGCGATTTATTATCGGGCTTTTCCCATTACCTTGCAGGCCCTGAGACACCCAAGATTGGCCTAGGCCTATACAATGAAGCACCGCATCTCGCTCTGTTTTTTGAAGCACTTGTTGGAGCACTTTGTGTGACTTGGTATCTTACGGATCGCAAAAAATCAGGACTCCTCACTTCAGCAAAGACAAAAATTCTTTTATACTCTGTTTTTGTAGGAGGTGCGTTGCTTTGGCTTCCTACAGCCAGCGTCCCTTTGGGAAAAGTTTTTGGAATCTCACCATGACCGAGTCCGGGTACACCCT
>CAYWGE010000139.1:0-4011 GCA_964457215.1 uncultured Pseudomonadota bacterium | reverse complement strand
TCCGGGTACACCCTAACGGGTATGGATGAGGATGTGGCAATGAAATAGCCCCTCTTTATGGGGTTCCAGCCCGCAGAGGGCGAAAACCAGAGACGGAGTCGTAAACCATGACCGCCAAATCTCTTATTTTAGCCTCAAGCTCCCCGCGTCGATTCGAAATTTTAAAACTTTTAAAAATTCCTTTTAAAGTCGCCGCGCCCCTTTATGAAGAAGAAACATTAGAAGGATTGAGCGCCTATGACGAAGTCACCCGTTTTGCGTTAGAAAAAGCAAAGTCCGTTTCAAAGCTTTATTCTGAGAGTTTAATTCTGGGCAGTGATACTTTGATTGAATTTCAAGGAGAAAAGATTGGAAAGCCTCAAAATGCTAAAGATGCAGAAACAATCTTAGAGAAACTACAAGGATCCAATCACGACATTCTTACAAGCACTGTGCTTTGGAATCCAAAAGACTCTTCTCATAAAACAATTGTCGAAATTGTGAATGTGAGAATGCGAAAGGCTTCTGTTCAAGAAATAAAGGAATATGTAGAAACAGGAGAACCCTTAGATAAAGCAGGAGCCTACGGTTTGCAGGGAATGGGACGAAAATTTATTCAGTCCCTTCAGGGAGATTACCTGGCCGCGGTCGGTCTTTCTTTGCGGGCCGTAGAAAGTCTTTTAAAAGACTACGGCATTTCAATTCCCGTCGATGTAGAAAAAATCTATCGCGAAAAAGATTTTATGAATTGGAAAGAATATTAGAAAGTGAAGAGTCCCATTCCCCCATCGATCTCAATCACTTGCCCAGTAATATAAGCCGCTTGTTCTGAACACAGGAAAGTCACCACACTGGCCAATTCATGGGTTTCACCTAAACGGCGCACAGCAGTTTTTTTCTCCATGCGGTCCAACATATCTTGACGAATAAATCCTGCCGCCTCTGACTTGATCACACCCGGAGCAATAATATTAGAGGTAATGCCAAATCGCCCTCCCTCTAAGGCTAATGTTTTACCAAAACCAATCATTGAGGCTTTAGTAGCCGCATAGCTTGCTTGACCTGACCCTCCGCGAGTTCCTGCAATCGATGCCATCGAAATCACGCGACCCCATTTATTTTGAAGCATTCCTGGCCAAACCGCTCGGGTTACATTGGCCGTACCCATTAAGTTTACTTCCACATCACGATTAAATCTTTTGGCTTCAATTTCTGCAAACATTCCTACCGTCGTTAAAATAGAAGCGTTATTAATTAAAATCTCAACTGTTCCCAATTCTTTTGTAATTTTTTCAACGACTTCTTTAACCTGAATTTCATTACTAATATCGCATTGAAAACCAATGGCCTTCACGCCTTCTTTTTGCACCAATGAAACCGTCTCATCGCAACTTTGAATATCTATCACCGCAACGTTCACGCCTTCTCGCGCTAAGGCTAAGGCATCTGCTCTTCCTAATCCTTTTCCCGCTGCACCAGTGACTAAAGCAACCTTACCTTTAATTTTAAAATCCATAAATTCTCCTTAAAAAATAGCCCGCAAATGGGGTGTTAAAGCTAATAAGCGCGGATGAAGGTATTCAAAAACAAAACCAAATGCAAACCAGAGCGGAGCAAAATCCCAGCGAATGTAGCCACAAAACGAATAACGTGAATACGAATAATTCCAAGGACAACGCCCAATTATTTTTTCAATCACCCAACCACTCACAAATTCTGCAAACCAAACAATTAAAACGTAGAAAATTCCCCGCACAAACCATGGCAACCCAGCCATCGCCAAATGAATGGGCTCTAAGAACAGCATGCCACCATAGATGGGAAACATCCAAAGAAAGGTATAACCCACAGCACGAGGATCACGGCCCTGAAAAGCCCACTCAGGTCTTTGCACCACAGGTAAAGAGGCAAGGCGCGTATTCCACGAACAAAGAAATTTAGGATTAATAAGATCACAGGCCGCTGTGAAGATCACTTCAATCAGCCAACCGATACAAGCGTAGATGGGAAATCGAATCCAAGGATCCGAATTTAAGAAATCAGCCAACATAGGCTGAAATGTTTATACAAAAAACTCACTCAATGCCACATAAAACTAAACGCCTCGGGGTTATCCTGAGCATTTGCAAACCAGGCTTCGAGAAGATCAACCTCTTCTCCTTCATCCGGATAATTGTCGGTACTCATCGCTTGATCTTTACCCGAAACACGATCGGCACGACGAAGTTTAGGCGAACGGCGCTCTTTGAGCTTTTCTTTTCTTCGGCTCATCAAAGCGCTCAACTCTGCAAGCAAAGCGGCATTAAGAGCCGTTTGGGGGAGAAGATTCGTTTGAATCATAAACAAACCAAGCATCGGCCAAAACTGGGGAAAGGTTTGAACAAAACGAGTTCCGAGCAAGGCGTCCATCAAATGTCCTACGCCCTGTAACAAACCTTGCACACCCGAAGAGTTTAAATTTTGAACAAAACCCCAGAGAGGAAGGTTTCCACTCTGGAAATAATTTCTGAAACTCGTCAATAAATTTTCTTGTTCGTGTAGAGGTAATGAGAAAAAATGGGTTAAACTTTCTGCAATTCCTTGAAGAAATTGAGGATGCTCTGCAGACGCGGCTAAACTAGAAACTTTGGAAGAAAAAGCTTCAGGAGAGAACGGAAGTGTTCGGATGGTTTGAAAAAAAGCACGAAAAAGATTTTCAGCACCACTTTTCGTTTCTGCGGCATGAACGGATCCAGAAGGGTTGAGCAAAACTAAAGGCCGAGTTTCAGTAAACGATAGGCCCAAAAACTTTGCGTGTCCTAACATTGAAGTATCCGCTACCGAAGACGCTAAGGCAGCACCCGTATTCGCATGAGAGATAAAAACAGTCCCTGCAGACTTTGCTTGTGTATAAGGAGTAGGATTTGGTTTCGCCAATAGAGTTGCCAAAGAGGGACCTACGCTACTTCTCAAAAATTGAGTCTCTGTGTTGTGAACCGCATGGGAAAATTCCGCCAAATGGCCATCTCCCCCTCGCCAGAGGCGAGCAGTCCCTGCAAAACTAGTCTGCAATTCTTTATGAGGAAAATTTGCGGGAGCAAATTGAGAAAGGGTCGGAAGATGAATTTCTGGAGCAGCAGGCTCAGGGGCTACAGGAGGAGTAGCGGGCGAAGCTTGCTGCGAAACATTCACTGGATTACCGTCTTCGTTAATTTGAATCGTCCCTGTCGGATAAAGGGAGTCTTCAGAGGCAGATCCACTGGGATGTTGAGAAGGATAAACTTCATTGTTAATATGAGGAGAGTCTGAAGAATGATTAGGAGGAACTTGGTAAGCTTGAAATAAGCGCTCAAACGTTTCGTGTTTGTAACGACGACTCATCTTGATCCTCCACCGGCATCCGGCGAGCGATTTCCCATTACAATTAACATAGGTCTTGATGATCCTGGAGGTGTGCTAAGAACTCCTGCGAAAGCATCCGAACAACCTTGTATTTGTTCTAAAATTCTTCGATCCGTTTGTCGCACACTGCGATTAGTCACGACGTAAGAGGGGGCTAACTCCCCCGATCGAACATAGATTTTTAAAGAATAAAGATAAGCGGTGAAACCAGGAGTATTTCTTGCTGTCACTACATTAGAATTCGATGTCGTTAATAAATCTTCTAACAAGGCTTGCATCTTTACTAGATTCTCAATATCGAGAGGCGTATCCACAGAACCTGGGGCTCCATCCTCTACCAGACGACCTAAATCTGGAATCTGAGGTAAACCATTTGGAGTTAAACTTGTTAATGCATGATGGAGCTCTAAATCTCGACGCATATCATCGAAATTATAAACAACCTTACCTACTTGTGTCCGTCCATGCATATTAATTCTCGCGACTACATTATTTAATGCAGAATAAGTAGAGGCGGGATTTGTCACAGTAATAGGATGGAATCTTTGGCTAAATTGTTCGCAAGATTCTCCGTCATGTCGAATAAATTCATCGATAGTGTGAGAAGTCACTTCTGTAGCATTTTGAGGATTAGGAAGATGATCCGGTACA
>CAYWGE010000138.1:0-5313 GCA_964457215.1 uncultured Pseudomonadota bacterium | reverse complement strand
AATTTACCATCTGCGCCACACTCTGCTTATCTTCCCTTACAACGGCGTTTTTAAACTGAGACCAAAAAGAAGCAAAAGAATGGAGCGAACCCACTTCACTAGGTGGGTTTCCTGCTTGCCCAGCCCAAACAGGAGAAGCAAGTAAACCTAAAAAAAATACTATTTTTTTCATAACCACTCCTTAATTTAAAAAACCCTCTCTTAACTAATACGATAAGCTTCTTGAAAAAAACCAAGCTAGAAAAAACACTAACGGAACATGCCAAATTAATTGAAGAAAGCTATACCCTACCAAATCTCGCGCTTTCACTCCGAGTATGCCTAGTAGAGGAAGCATCCAAAAAGGATTTATCAGGTTAGGCAAGGCCTCTGCTGCATTATAAATCTGCACTACCCAACCTAAATGAACTTGATGAAAATGAGCTGCCTGTAAAAGGTAGGGAGCTTCGATCACCCACTTGCTTCCACCGGAAGGAATAAATACCCCCAAAATCGCCGAGTAGGCAGCCACTAAAAGTGGATAAGTATTGGGCGTACTAATTCGCGTAAAAAAACCCGCCAAAGAATCGGAGATTCCGGTACCCACAATCATTCCAAAAATAACAGCATAAAAAGGAAACTGGATTAAAACCCCTCCGCTCGCAGGGACTGCCTTTGAAACCGCGCGCACAAAGTTTTTGGGAGTCCGATGCAAGATTAATCCAAGAGTGATAAAAATTAAATTATAAGTATTTAGATCAAGCGCTGCTAGAATACCTTGAGGAGAATTTCTAAAAACATGAACTAAATAAAAAATAAGGAGAGCAGCAATGAGATAGTTGAGAGCCGGCTTATATTCCAGCCACTCACCCGGTTTCGTTGCATGATCTATAGAAACCTGATCTGGGGAGAGATCGACTCCAAACATTTTGGCTGTTTTGGAATTGCTTTCGGAAGGAGCCGAAAAATACGCAATAATTAAAGAAAGCACGATCAATGCAAAAGTTAAAACACCATTTTGCCAAAGAAAAAGAGTTTGGCTGAGCGGGATCACCCCACTAATCTCAAAAAGTTTGGGCGGAATTGTTTCTTGGGTTGCCATCATCAAAGCCGCTGAAGAAGAAAGACCTAGAGCCCAAATGGCGCCTAGCCCAAGGTAAGCTGCAGATCCGGCTGCACGATAGTCAAGATTTTCTAAACGACGGGCAATGGCTTTAACCAATAATCCGCTAAAGATTAAACTAAAACCCCACGAAAACAGAGAAGTCGTCATTGAAAAAAAAGCAATAAAGGCAATAGCTCCCCGCGAAGTTTTTGGAAAAGTAGCTAAACGTTCAATCAAACGATTAACGACAGGTGCTGTGGCCACCACGTAGCCCCCAATAATCACCATCACCATTTGCATCGTAAAGGGAATAAGCGACCAAAACCCCTTACCTCCTTCGATCGCTAGTTTTTGAGGAGATTCTCCAATACAAACTCCTCCCACAAAAGTCACAAGCACACCTAAGAAGGCGAAGACCAAGGCATCGGGAAACCATTTTTCGCTCCATGCGGCTAAGGTTAATCCCAGTTTTTCCATCTGAAAATTCTTTTTTTTCTCAACCATGTAGAATATCTATAAGAATATATTTTCAGGAAATAAAACATTTTTTTAAACAGAGTTTAAAAATGATTCCCATCCGCCTCTGGACCCATGAGATCGAAGAAGAAGCTCAAAGGCAGCTTCAGAATATCGCCTCTCTCCCTTGGGTTTTTCACCACGTGGCCGCGATGCCCGATGTGCACTGGGGCTTAGGTGCAACCGTGGGCTCTGTGATTGCCATGAAAAATGCGGTAGCCCCCGCTGCGGTCGGAGTAGATATTGGCTGCGGCATGGGAGCTGTAAAACTTTCTTTGCGAGCAGAAAATCTCCCAGAAAATCTAAAAAAAATTCGTCAAGAATTTGAACGGAGTATTCCTGTTGGGTATGAAGGACACATTTCTCCTGCTTTTGAGAAAAGCGGTTTTCTAAAACTTGAATGTAATGCGCTACTTTCTGAACAAAAGAATCTGGCAAAAAATTCGCAAAGCCTCTCTGAAAAGGCTTCTCTGCAATTAGGGACTTTAGGTGGGGGGAATCACTTTATCGAGCTTTGCCTCGATACCAAAGGCAACGTATGGATTCTCTTACATTCCGGTTCACGACATATCGGAAAAGTATTAGCAGAGCATCATATCACCCAAGCTAAAAAATTGGCTCATAATGCAGAACTGCCGGACCCAGACCTGGCCGTTTTTCTCTCTCACACTCCCGAAATGAAAGCTTATCGTCATGATCTAAAATGGGCTCAAGCCTATGCCATGCTCAATCGAAAACTAATGATGAGCCTTTTAGTGCAAAGCTTAGAAAAATTTTATCCTCGAGAAAAGCTAAAGCCTCTTAACGAAATTTGGTGCCATCATAATTATGTCGCAGAAGAATATCATTTTGGTGAGAAAGTCTTACTCACTCGCAAAGGAGCGATCAGTGCAAAGTTAGGCGAAATGGGAATTATTCCAGGCTCTATGGGAACGAAATCTTTTATTGTTGAAGGGCTCGGCAACCCTGATTCCTTTTGCTCTGCCTCCCACGGTGCCGGACGAAAAATGAGTCGGAATAAAGCAAAAAAGAATTTCAAGATTTCAGATCTTCTCCATCAAACTCAAGGCGTTGAATGTCGTAAAGATATAGGAGTACTAGATGAAATCCCTGGAGCGTACAAAAACATTCATCAAGTGATGGAAAACCAGAAAGATCTAGTGAAAATAGTTACCGAATTAAAACAGGTATTGTGCGTTAAGGGTTAAAAAAATATTATAGTACTCTATGCGCACCGGCACTGCAAATCTCCCCCTCCACTACGGGAGGGTCCCTCCTTGGCTTTCAGAAAGAATGGCTAAACTTGGACGAGTCATTACTCAAGCCATTGTACAACACTACGGCCGCCAAGAAATGCTTCGTCGATTGGCTCACCCTTTTTGGTTTCAATGTTTTGGCGCCGTGATGGGAATGGATTGGCATTCTTCGGGCATCACCACGAGCGTACTCTATGCTTTAAAACGCGGGCTTCTGCCTATCCAAAAGGAACTCGGAATTTATATCTGTGGAGGGCGCGGAAAATATGCCCGACAAACCCCTCAGGAATTAATTCAACTGAGCAATCAGTTAGGCCTTGAGGAAACACGCCTTACACAAACAAGCCGTCTGGTGGCAAAAATTGATAGCTCCGCGGTTCAAGACGGTTACCAACTCTATCTCCATAATTTTATTCTTACTCAAGAAGGCGATTGGGCTATTATTCAACAAGGCATGAACCCCACTTATAAAAAAGCGCGCCGCTATCATTGGCTTTCGGAAAACCTTACCAGCTTTATCGATGCGCCCCACAAAGCGATTGAAGGTCCGAATGAAGGCTCTATTGTGAACTTAACCGATCCGCGTGCAAATTTAAATCGTGAGCTTCAAACTCAGATGATCCAGGAAGATAATCCAGATAAATTCTTAGAGAAATTTAAAAAAATTCTTCCAGAGCTTACCCTGCCGGCCCATCATGAAGTTAGAAAAGAAAATATTCAGTTGGGGCGTTTATACGCGACTTTTGAAGCCGCGAAAAATAGAGGCGCAAAAGATTTCCCCGATTTACTCTTAACTCCCGGATTGGGCGAAAGAACCTTATGGGCCCTAGCAATGGTTGCTGAAGTTATTCACGGTGCACCTGCACAGTTTCAAGATCCGGCACGTTTCTCATTGGCTCACGGCGGGAAAGATGGACATCCCTACCCTGTTCCTTTAAAAGTATATGATGAAACCATTCGTGTCCTAAAAACTGCGCTGAACCAAGCCCGGATTGGAAATGAAGACAAGCTTGTCGCCATTCGGCGCTTAGATGAGGAAGCGAAAAAAATTGACCGAAGTGTTGTAAGAGATTTTGATTTAGAGGGTTTTCTTGCTCAAGAAAAATTAGACTCTCCGAAGTACCATGGAAAAACTGTTTTTGATTAATCGAGCAATTGTATTAATAATCGAGCGTCTGCAGGTGCATTTGAATTTAAATCATTATTAAAATAAACATACACATCTTTTTTTTGTTTCAGAAATTTTTGGATGAGAAGGGCCCATTCCTTCAATTGCTGGCGAGAATAAGAGGAGACAAATAACTTTTTTGGGCCATGCAATCGAATGTAGATGAAATCGGCCGTCGCAACGAAAGGAGCCGTGGGATATCGAGAAGAATTCGCAAACACTAAACTAGCTCCATATTTTTGCAATACATCCAGCATCTCTTGAGAAAAACAGGAAGCATGGCGGAATTCAAACGCCATTCGAAACTTTCCATCTTTTGAGGCTCTCTTCAAAAAACTTTCAATACGCTTCACGCTTTCATGTCCACCCTGAAAAGAATAAGGAAATTGAAATAGAAAAGGCCCTAATTTTTGCTTTAAAGGGAGCGCATTTTTTAAAAACCGTGTCCACTCTCTTCGCACCGCTTTCATTCGTTTTACATGAGTGATGTAACGTGAAACTTTTACAGAAAACTCAAAGTCTGGCGACGTAGTTAACCGCCATCTTTCAAAAGAACTCGGGGGCTGCAAATGATAAAATGTTCCGTTCACTTCAACCGTATTAAATTGAGTGGATAAGTAAGATAAATGTTCCTTTTGAGGAAGCCCTTTTGGGAAAAACTTTTTCCCCCAATCTTTATAAGCCCAACCTGAAGTACCGATAAAAATTTTCATATTAACCAAACTACTTTCGTTGATGTTTTTAAAAATAAAATTAACCCTTTCGATTTAATTTAATCATCACTCGAAGCACTATTTTTTTGCCTATAGGTAATTTTAAAGATTAGAACTTAAAGAACTATCAGGATTTACCTGGTTTTTAGGTGGGGAAATATACGTATGGCGGTGGGGAGAGTTTTTGTCAAAAAAATGTCAGACTGAGGTGTTTTTTTCTAATTTTCACTTATCTTTTTTTTTCAAATTTTTTCACATTTCATCAACTTTGGCTGGCATCTATTCTGCATATTTTAAGCTCGGTTTTAATGATCATCAAAGGAGCTTAAAATGAAAAATTATCTTTCTATATTCAGTACTACACTTCTCTTAACATCTCTGAGTCTAGCCTTACCGGCAGCTGCCCAGAATCCACCTATTTATCAGGCTGCACCGGAAAATAGAGACTTTGGAAATTATCCTCTTCAAAATAATCTTCAAGCCGCACCCACTCCCATGAATGAAAACATGCATACTTTGCCTGCACGAAATCTGAATTCACTGAGCGCTCAAGATGCAGCTCAAATGATTCGTGAT
>CAYWGE010000137.1:0-5391 GCA_964457215.1 uncultured Pseudomonadota bacterium | reverse complement strand
AAAAAAACCCGAAGTTTTTCTAACTCCATTCCTGCGTTAAGGAATGGAGTTTTTATTTTTAAAAGTCATTCCCTTTTTTCTGCGCTCTGGGTACAGAGAAGAGCACACAAGATTTATTTATAAATAGGGAAAAGATATGAATTGGTTCTTTTTGATACTGGCTGGTTTTTTTGAAGTCGCATTCACCAGTTGCCTAAAATTAGCAGATAATTTCACAAAAATTCCCTGGACTATTGCCTTCTGCATTTGCGCTATTTTTAGTTTTTATTTTTTAAGTAAAGCCTCCCAAACAATTCCGCTCGGAACCGCCTATGCAGTCTGGACAGGGATTGGTGCTGCAGGTACGGTGATTATAGGAATTTTCTTGTTTAAAGAACCTTCTTCACTTCTGCGATTATTTTTTATCTCCACCCTCATCGCTTCAATCATAGGTTTAAAGGCCGTCTCGCATTAATTGTGTCAGGAGACAATTGTTGAGTCTAAGATAAAGAAAGGTTATACTTTAAATTCACTTTTATGAAAAATTCTACGACTCCAGGTTCTCATGAAGCATATTTTCAACGCCTGATCGAGCAAGATACCGATGGGGTACTTGTCGCGGATCTAGAAGGCAAAATCCTTTTTGCAAATCCGGCTGTTTTCAATATCTTTCAGAGTTCTCGAGAAGAATTTTTAAGCAAGCCCTTTCCTTACCCCATTCAAATCAATGGAATCACAGAAATTGAAATTAACATTCCACCTGCCGCTTACACCACAGTAGTTGAAATTAAAGGCTCGCCCACAGAATGGGAAGGCAAACCCGCCTTATTAGCAATCATTCACGATATTACTGAGATGCGAGAGATCGAACGATTAAAAGCAGAGATTACAGAGAGAAAGAAAATGAACGAAATTAAAGAAAAGTTCATTAGCACAGTCTCTCACGAAATCCGCACACCACTCACAATTATCAAGGCAATTTTAAGTAATTTAAAAGAAGGAATAAGTGGGGATTTAAACTCCAAACAGCTTGATAATATCTTAACAATTATCCGAAACGTTGATCGCTTAAATCTTATTATTACCGATATCCTTGATTTATCTCGCTTAGAATCCGGGCGCGCGAAAATCAATCTGCGCCCCACAAGCATGAAAGAACTCACTCAGGAGATCAACCAAGGGTTAAAACAAGAAGCAGAACAAAATGGGCTTTCTTTCATTTTAAATATCCCTGAAGGTCTTCCTCCTTTTGAATCGGATCCGGATTTAATCCTTCAGGTCTTTGACAATCTTTTAAGTAACGCCGTCCATTTTGCGAAATCTAAAATCATTGTGGAAGCAAAACAAATTATTCAAAACGAAGAAGAATACATTGAAATTATAATTGTAGATGACGGCCCGGGTATCGCTGCCGATAAAATACATCTTCTCTTTCATAAATTTGAGCAGATTAATCGGCCTTCAGGGGGTGCAGGATACAAAGGGACTGGGCTTGGACTTTCGATTTCTAAACAAATCGTCGAGCTTCTTGGAGGGCAAATTTGGGCAGAATGCAATCAAGAAGAACGAACAGAATTTCATTTTACTCTTCCTCTGAAGCAAAAATAAAAGCTTACCAATGCTCTGGCATGCTTTTCCAAACTTTTTGAGGAAAATAGCCTTGCTTGTTGTAATCAACGCGGAAAATTTCTAGAAAATAAGCAAACACCCGGAAAAAACGAAGATAAAGTGTATACAGAAAAAAAAGAGGGGCATATAAAATAAAAACACAATCTCTTCGTGCAGTTTCGGAGAGCCAAACAGCAATCGCAAGCTGAATAAAATTAAATGCCGTATAAAAAAGATAGGTAATGACCGCAATAAATACAAAAAGTTGAGAGTAATAAACAAAGATGTATGCGAGATAAAAAGGGAAAATAAGTAGAACAAAGAGGTTAAAAAATAAATCACTCACCACAGCAAACAAATCCGTTGCCCTAAAATTTTTAACATTGGCAATATTGAAATGCTTTCTTAAATTAATCCGAATGTAACAACGATCCCATAAAATTCTTTGCTTAGCGAGGAGCCAAGGAGTTTCAGGAACTTCGGTGAAGCAGATTGCCCGAGGTGCAAAGGCAACTTTGTAACCCATTTTTCTTACTTTAAGAGTGATGTCCAAATCCTCTCCAGTCTCAGAATCTACTCCTTGCAGATTTTGAAGTATTTTTTTCCGAAAACAACTAAATGCTCCTGAAGCAATCTGAAGAGTATCAGTCATTGCTAGCCATTGTCGTTGGACACCGATGCACATAGCATATTCCGCCGCTTGGAAACGGGCCATCCAAGAAGCACGATCATTCATTACCTTCAGATTACCAGCCACCGCTCCCACTTTTGGATCTATGAAAAATTTTACTGCTTCAAAAATTGCATCTCGATAAAAAATGCAATCCCCATCTACATGTACAATAATTTCACCCTTTGCGAATCTCCTTCCATAATTCAAGGAATGAGGTTTTCCTTCTCGCTGCTTCTTACGCACATAAACAATCCGACCCATTTTTTCGTAGCGCCTACAAACAGTTTCGGTTCCATCTTCGGAGCAATCATCGATCACAATCACTTCAAAACGTGGATAATTATTCTCTAGGATCGAGCTAAGAGTCTGTTCAATTGTCTTCCCTTCATTATAGACAGGGACAATCAAACTCACGAGCGGGCAATTTTCCATTTTCGCATAAGGATGCGGCTTCTGCTTCTGAAACAAGCGTTTGAAGAGGGAGAGAACAAAGACAATAAAATTACTCAAATAATACCGCGGGGTATCAAAAAAAAGAGCGGGAGCAAAAATCCATACCTTCTGCCCTGCACTCATGTGAAAAACTTTCTCAATAGAAAAATAATAATAATTTTCTATTTCGTTTAAAATAGATTTAAAAAAAGGACTTTTCAAACCCCATAAATAAAAGCCACCCACACCCAATAAAAGAATCAGAAATTTAATAAGAATTTGGAAAGAGAAAAGATTTTTATCAAGCTTGCGCACAGAAGGGCGAATGGCAGAATGACGAGGATAAAGTTTACTTAATTTCATGATAATTAAACGGGTTTAGCTTCCAACAATTTTTTAAGTAGGGCGTCTTCACTCTTTCCATCTTCTTCAAAAGAAACAACACGAATAGAACTTTTCAAAGAATCAAACTCGGCAGGTAAAAGTTCTTGAATTTTAGAATGAATCTTGCGCGCAAGATTGGAAGCCATTTTTTTGTCACACTCCACCAACAGAGCAACTAAACTGTTTTCTTGGAATTGCGCAGGAACATCAACCGTACGCAAAATTGATTTAAAAACTTCAGTAAGTTTCTTCATAATCCGCGCTGCATACACTTCCCCCTCTTTTTCTTCCATATCCTTCAAACCCTCAACACTCAAAAGAATTAAAGCCAGAGGTCTTTTAAAGTGTCGGGCTTGTCTCAATTCTTGAGTTAAAAGACTTCGAAAATATCGAAGATTATAAACTTCTTGCCCTTCATCCATCCAAGAATTTTGATCGAGCTTTATAAAAACACCGCGTTCAATTACTTCAGCAGTCTGAGGTGTTGTTAAATAGGAAAAAATAATTTGTCTCAGGGCATTCTCAACTAAAAATAATTGATGGCAAGCTCGGCATTGCGCTGAAGTTTGGGCCTCTGGTGAAAGAGAATGACAAGCTTCACAAAAATAATTTTGACCCGGCTTATCGTAATCAACTCCAATATTTTTTAATTGCTGATGACATTTTGGACAAACATAGCTAATGTCGTCTTTAAATTCTTCTTCCATCCCCATATAAGCACAGCGATAGTGGTGGATCATCTCCACTATTTTCACATCTGCGCTTTTACAACGCGGGCAAGTTTCTCGAATATTCAAATTGTAATTTTTACAAAAAGGGCAGCACAAGATTTTATCAAAAAATTCCCTATTTAAACATCCACGCTGAGCAAGGATTTCAAGCTGTAACACTTCAGAGCCATCATTCACGCCAAAAAAATTTGCAGCAAAAGGATATTGATAACCGTTTAACGCCTGTAAATTATAAAGAGGTTGCAGCTTTTGTTTTTCATGCCCCACCCATGCTTTTAAAAATTGAATTCGCTTTTGATCTTCAGGATTTAAAAGAGAGGTTCTGAGAGTTTGTTTTTTTTCGGGCACCGTTTTCTTTGCTCGTTTCAATACAATATTAATCCTGGCTACCAATTCTTCAAAATCGAAAGGTTTCGTAACATAATCATCAATTCCCATCGTTAAAGCTTTGAGCTTATTTTGTTGAGAATGAAGCGCCGTCAACATAATGATTGGGATTTTAGAACTTTCTTCTCCTTCAATGAGCTTTTGAGAAACTTCATACCCATCCATATCGGGCATTAAAATATCAAGAAGAATAAGATCTGGGGGATTCTGGCTAACGCGTTCAAGAGCCTGTGGACCATTCAACACATAATAAGCATCATAACCTAAAGACTGAAGTCGATCTTGAATAGTTTCACAAACGTCTTTTTCATCATCCACAATCAAAATTTTAGTTTTGGCCATAATCAACTCAATATCAAAAAATCACAATAAGTGCACTATAACTCTCAGGGCATTATCCTGATTTCAATCCTAGATGTAAACTATGGAAGTTTCGGCTTGCAAGATCGCTTGCTTCGTATGAAAGGGAACATTGTATTCATCTAAAAAATTCTCATAAGACGTTTTTTTTAAGAGTAACCTCTATGCACTTACCCTTAATTGAAAAAATCTCCGATCAATCCGCCCAAATTGCCGTGATTGGCTTAGGCTATGTTGGAATTAATATCGCTTTTGCAACCGCAAAAGCCGGCTTTAAAACAACCGGCATTGAAATTTCACAAGATAAAATCAATCGGGTAAACGAAGGAAAAAATTATAACGAAGATATTAACGATCAAGATTTTTCAAGACTTACCCAAAACAAAACACTTCAGGCAAGTTCAGATTATTCGGTTTTAACGAGCTCAGACATAATATTTATTTGTGTTCCCATCCCGCTTGATTCCAAAAACAATCCGGATTTATCCTTACTCAAAACAGCCATTACCCAAATCAAAACACATCTTAAGAAAGATCAATTAGTTATTTTAGAATCCACCACTTATCCCGGGTGTACCGAGGAATTCGTATTGCCTCTTCTCGAAGAATCTGGCTTAAAAGTGGGAAAAGATTTTTATCTTGTTTACTCTCCAGAACGCATTGATCCCAGCAATAAACAGTTTACACTCAAAAACACTCCAAAACTTGTGGGAGGCACCACCCCATTCTGCGGAGAAATCGCCGAAAAATTTTACCGATATTTTGTCGATAAAATAATTCATGTGAGTAGCCCCAAAATTGCGGAGATGACAAAGCTCCATGAAAATACGTTTCGCG
>CAYWGE010000136.1:0-5396 GCA_964457215.1 uncultured Pseudomonadota bacterium | reverse complement strand
TTGGTGGTTTTTATACCCCCACTGCCCTAGGCACTCCACTTGCCGAAAAAAAAGAAGTCCGCGAAATCGACGGCAAGAAATATGTTTTTGAAAAACCACTTAAAGCAGACTTTGCTCTCGTCAAGGCTTGGAAAGGCGATACACTAGGTAATTTAATTTATCACCTGACCGCCCAGAATTTTAATCCACTCATGGCGATGGCCGCTCAAGTTACCATTGCCGAAGTTGAAGAGTTGGTAAAACCCGGAGAGCTTGATCCAAACTTTATTCATACTCCAAATATTTTTGTTCAACGTTTGATTCATGGACAAAAATACGAAAAGAGAATCGAACAAAAAACGGTAAGAAAATAATTTATGCCCTTAACACGTGATCAAATTGTCCAGAGAGCCGCGCGAGAGCTCTATGAGGGAGCTTATGTAAATTTGGGCATTGGCATGCCCACCCTGGTGTCCAATTATATTCCTCAAGGAATGAACGTAATGCTTCATTCTGAAAATGGCTTACTGGGTATTGGCCCCTTTCCTCACCCCAATGAAGTTGATGCAGATCTCATCAATGCAGGCAAACAAACCGTGACCATGATTCCCGGCTCAGCTATCTTTGATCACGCGACGTCGTTCGCCATGATTCGTGGTGGGCATATCGATTTGTGTATTTTGGGGGCTATGCAAGTCTCCGAAAAAGGCGATATTGCCAACTGGATGATTCCAGGGGCCATGGTGAAAGGCCCAGGGGGAGCTATGGATTTAGTTGCAGGCGCCAAACGGGTCATTGTAACCATGGAACACGTCGCTAAAAATGGTAAATCCAAGATCGTCAAAAGCTGTAATCTGCCTTTAACGGGCGAACGAGTTGTTTCTCGAATTATAACCGATCTTTGCGTGTTTGATGTAGGTCCAAAGGGATTAATATTGATCGAGCAGGCTCCAGGCATAAGTCTTGAAGAAATTAAAAAATCAACCGAAGCTTCTTTTCAGACCAGTCCTCAGTTAAAAGAAATGGAATTCTAAACAAATCGTTCATTGGGAATTATCTTATGTTACGTGCCATCTTTTTTGATTTTAATGGGGTTTTAGTCGATGACGAACCTCTTCACTTTAAACTTTTCCAAAATGTGCTGGCCCCTCTTGGAATCGAACTTACCCAAAAACGTTATTATGAAAATTATTTGGGTTACGATGATCACGATTGTTTTGCCGCAGTACTGCGCGATTTTGGAAAACCCGTAGATGAGGCGCTCATTCAAAAACTTACTCTTGAAAAAAATCACGCTTACTTAGAAGCTGCACGAGCTAAAGATTTATTTATCCCCGGTGCCCTCGATTTTGTGCGTAAAACTTCTGCCCATTTATTTTTAGGCATTGTATCTGGTGCTTTGCGCGATGAAATTCAAACCTGGTTAGAATTTGGAAAAGTCCAAAGCTTATTTCAAACCATTGTTTCGGCAAACGAGACTAAACAAGGCAAACCCAACCCAGAAGGCTATTTACGCGCACTGGATGATGTTAACAGAGATTGTGTCGCCCCTTCTGAAATACTGCTTCCTCAAGAATGTTTAGTGATTGAAGATTCAATTTGGGGCATTGAAGCAGCGCAAAGCGCGGGAATGAAATGCATAGCCCTCGCCACTTCGTATCCACCGGAGAATTTACAAATCGCCGATTGGGTTGTTAAAAGTTTTGCGGAAATTCCCCTTGAAGAAATTGAAAAGTCTTTTAAATGAGATGATGAATCGTCACATAGGAAATGAAGGAATTTAAATGAACGAAAGATATCTTGTCCTCGATTTAGAGACGAAAAAAACCTTTGAAGAAGTGGGTGGCCGCAACTTCAGCGAGCTCGGAGTCTCTGTTTGCTGCATTTATACTTATGCCGATAATATTTATCGTCATTTTTTAGAACCCGAACTCGGACGCATGGAAAACCATTTGTTAGAAACCGATCTCATCATTGGATTTAACGTCAGGCGTTTTGATCTACCCGTTTTACAACCTTACTTCACAGTCGATGTTTCAAAACTTCCTGTCTTCGATATTTTAGAGGATTTAACCGAAAAGTTGGGCCACCGGGTGAGTTTAGATTCTGTAGCGCAGGCCACCTTAGACATTGGCAAAACAGGTCATGGATTAGATGCCATTCGCTATTACCGCGAAGGCCAGTGGGAAAAGTTAAAATCGTACTGCGAAAACGACGTTAAAATTACAAAAGATGTATTTGATTACGGCCTCGAAAAAGGCGAAATCTTTTATTTATCGCGCGATGGTGGCAAAAAAATTCGGGTTGAAGTGGATTGGATCGACAAAATTCCTCGCACCCCTGCCCCTAAGGCACAAGCTCAATTTAAACTTCTCTAAGCGAACTCTCATCGAAGGATTATAGTTATGAAACAAGATAGCGTACCCATTACTCCGCAAGGACTTCAAAAATTAAAAGACGAATTAAAGCGCTTAAAAAGTGTTGAACTTCCCAACATTATTAAAGCCATTGAAGTGGCAAGAGAGCACGGCGATTTATCTGAAAATGCCGAATACGATGCCGCTAAAGATCGCCAAGGCCATATTGTGGGGCGAATGGGAGAGCTAGAAGATAAAATCGCACGCGCCCAGGTAATTGACCCTTCTACTCTCAAGCAAGATAAAATTGTTTTTGGAGCGACAGTGCGACTTTTAGATACCGAAACTGATGAAGAAACCACTTACCAAATTGTGGGGGCCGATGAATCGGATGTGAAACAAGGAAAAATCAGCATTCAATCCCCTATTGCGCGAAGCTTAATCGGCAAAGCAGTCGATGATGTGGTTAAAATTACCACGCCTAAAGGCACGCGTGAGCTCGAAGTGTTGGAGATTATTTTTCGCTAAGGCAGAGCCTAATAAAACTCTCGCTGTTCGATTTCTTCAAACTTCTTTCGAAACTCCTCAGGAATCGCCACACTCTTCTTAGCTTTGTAATCATACATTACGCCGACCGTGCGCCCTGTAGCGACTAAACGCTCAGTATTTTCTTCAACCAACTCATATTCCATTATAAAACTCGAGCGCTTAAGCTCGGAGGTTCTCACCTTCACCAACAAAGTTTCATCCATAAATGCAGGAGATTTATAGCTGCAAGTCACCTCGGCTAAAATCATCGAGTGATTGACTTTTTCTTGTGGAGCTTGAAAGTTAATGCCAGGAAAATCGCGAAAATAATCGACTCGTGCCTGCTCCAAATAAGTAATGTATTTGGCATTATTTAAATGCCCAAACATATCGCAATCACCAAAACGCACTTTCATTTTTGTGAAACGGTAAAACATTTTTATTCCTTTAGTCTTTTATCCAATTTATCTTAAATTAGGGTGTTTCTATTTTGAGTAACCTTAGAATATCCATAGTGCCACCCATTTCAGGCACTTTTAATTTTTCAGGACGTATCGTCACCGTCACATTTTTTTTCAAGAATTTTTTACAATTAATCTTCGGCACCGGTCTGGGCCACAAATCCATTTCCTCTTTTTCGCCTTCGGGCACAAAAATGCAATGGACATAATCTGCTTCATCTACCCGCACAATTTTTCCCTTTTTAACGAGAATATTATCGGCCGCAAAAGCCGAAAAAGCACAAAAAAGACTCAAAATAAGGCAAATTTTCTTCATTTTTTCTCCCTGATGAATCGTAAAAATTTAACTTGGATAAACTTTAAAACTTTGCAAGGACTAAACCACCGTTAATTAAACGATTTTTCTTTTAAAAGAAAGTATTTCCATGACTGATTCTTACGTTTTCACACGTGTGCCTTATCGAGACTTTGACCATCCCCCTCTTCGATTAATATCCGATCCTTTCTTATCATTAACTCCTGGTGAACAACCTCTTTATTCTTACCAGCCAGAGCATGCCATTTCTTTAGAGATTGCGGATTTGAATCCAAACTCTGCACTCGACCGAGCACGTGGAGCTCATTTCGACGCGGGAGATGCTTTTTTTATCCGCACGAATGGAAGACGCTATAGTATCGATGCCGAAACGGGCTTTAGAATTTTGCATTATTTTAATGATCCAACGCTCCTTCGCGAGAAACAGGCCGTTCGCGTTTTAACCGTGGAACAAACTCCTCACGCTCCACCATTACCTGCGCAGAGCCTTCCCCCACTTTTTACCCAAGCGGAACAAAGAGAAATTGAAAACGCCACCTCACTCTTTCTTCAAACTCAAGAAGTCGATCTTTGTTTTTTACAGGGCGCCTGCACCTATACTCAAACAGAATTTGAAAGTCGTCGCGGATTCAATTTGGATGGACTGGTACTACATCCTTTTAGAGACTTCCGAGGTCCTCGAGTCGCCTCTAGCATGGGACTCACCAGTGTAGGATTTTTAGGTTTACTTGCGGGTTTAGAAAGCTTTTTTAGCGCTGCTTTTTCTTGGACGGGTGCGGTTCTGGGTTTTTTAATTCGTGCAGGAAGTTATGCTTCGGACGATTCTCTCACAGCCTCCCTAGACTCCAATTATGCCTCAGGGGTGCAGTCCACGACTTCACCCGCCCAGCGTCGTCGTGCAAACTTTTCGATGGACCGAAGCCTTTTAGAACACGAAGAAAACCGCGTAAATTGGGATCTTACAGCCATTCTCGTGAGTTTAATTTTTTTAGACGATAAAGTTCGAAATTTCACCTTTCCCCTTCGAAATATTCCAAGGAATTTGGCTCAGTTTTATAGCCCGCGCGTCAATAATTATAGAGGGGCTTTAGGAGCATCTCCCTTCAGCACTTTAGGGCTCACTTTTACAGTCGGACTTTCGGCTAATGAAATTTACCGTGATTTATTAGCGGGATCCCATTTATTTGATTACGAATCCGACGCTAATCGCTATTTATCAGGTGCTTTAGGGACCTATACCAGTACCCTCATGGTGGCAAAGGCCAGTCAAGAAATTGCGGCTATCACCGGTACTCGAAATCTGTGGCAAGGCCTGCAGCTATTGGCCCGAGCCAATCCCCAATTTACCTTTCAAGTATCCCGAGTTCCTTTTCAAAGCATGGGATACACTTTATTTCGTGTTCCAAATCCGAGCATTGTTACCCTGGGCACCCGAGCGGTAGCCACAACGGCTCTTGAGTCAGGCGTGGTCGCAGCGGAAACTGAGCTGGCCGCTACAACAGCGCTAGCCGAAGGAGCAGCGATTACAGAAGGCGGAGAACTCGCAGTCGCTGGTGGGCTAGCGTTTGGAACGGTCGCCGTCGTCGCAGTCTTAGCCATCGCAGCAATTGGCGTAGGGATTTACTATTTATGCGAGGATTAATTTCTAAAAAAACCATCCTTGACAAGTTTGCATTCGGAGATATTGTTCAGTCACTTATTTTATTGGTAGGCAGCGCATAAAAGACTTTTAGAGGCTAAAAATGTCCGAAAAAA
>CAYWGE010000135.1:5143-5546 GCA_964457215.1 uncultured Pseudomonadota bacterium | reverse complement strand
TTATCTCCATCAATGGTGTTGGGTAGCGAGAAAGAGCGTGCGAATACTCCATATTGGCGCTCCAGCCGGTAATAGTTGTTTTTCTTTTTTTCTTCTTCTTGAAATTTACGCTCTCCTTGAATCGTGAGTACTCCGTTTCGTAAATTCAATTTCACATCTTCTCTTTTTAAACCTGGTAGCTCCGCATGAATAGAGACTCCTTCATTGTCTTCTGACACGTCAACGGCGGGCAACCAACCGTTCCGGGTGGATTTACCTTCTCGGGTTTTTCCGATTCCCCATAAAAAACGTCCCACTTCATCACTTAAATTCCAATCTTCAAAAGCATCATATAATTTTAAAGCAGACATAAAATTTTCCTCCTTAAAAAATTCAGTTCTTTTTTTAATTCCCGGGATTACTC
>CAYWGE010000135.1:0-5133 GCA_964457215.1 uncultured Pseudomonadota bacterium | reverse complement strand
GCTGAAGTTTAGGGAGTCAAGGGTTGGAAGAGAAAAAAATTAAGAGAATATTTCGGCAAGGAGGGGAAGCTCATGTAAGTCTTGAGAATCATGGATTAAAAAATCTGGCTGGCATTTTTCAACTTCTTCACGCTCTCGAAAACCGTAAGTAACACCGCAAGTTAAAAGGCCTGCCCCGCGGCCTGAATGGATATCGATATCTGAATCTCCAATCATGAGTCCTTTGGGCGTTGTTCCCAAATCTTTAAAGATGGGCTCAAAAACTAGAGGATTAGGTTTCTGGATGGGTAGGGTATCTCCGCCAATCAACCACCGAAAATAATGATCGATTTTTAAACCTTCGAGGATTTTTTTAGAAAAATCATAGGGCTTGTTGGTGACTACCGCCATGGGAACTCCACGCAGTTTTTCCAATAAATCTTGGAGGCCTGGATAAAGCTTGGTCTGATCGAGTAAATGCGTGTCGTAATGCCGGCAAAACCCTTGAGCGACGCGCAGGGCCTGTTCGGCACTTGGATTCCCAATGGCATCGCGAATGAGATGACTTAAGCCTCGCCCTACAAATCCCTCAATAATATCCTGCGCCAGCGGGGCAAAGCCTTCTTCTTGAAGGGCATAGTTGACGGAATTGGCGATATCGGTTTTAGAGTCGATTAAGGTTCCATCTAGATCAAAAACAACTAAAGAAAGCATAGGGGCCCTTAACCCAAGGCTCAAAAAAATAGCTACGAAAAAGCGCAACTCCTGTGAAAAAGGGCCGAAAAGGATTTATCTAAAAAGCTTATTTAAGGAGAATTTTATGACCCAGCGAGTAACTTGTGCTCCCTATGTGGTGGAGGGCCATGCCCAACAACTTTGTTTCCATGACCAAAACGGAGATGGAAATTTTCAAGTTGGCCAGGATTTTGTTTCGAATAATCCCCAAGACTCTGGCCCGAGCCCCGAAGCCCAGCAAGCTTTAGAGGCTTTAGTTCGTCAGCCGAGTTTTCAGATTCCTCCCTTCGTGCGTTTTTTGAGTCATTTTCGGCGGGTGGGTGAGATTCGGCGCCAGATCGAAGCCAATCCAGGCGCTTTAGATTTAGGTCAGCGCTATATAGATCTTTATGTGACGGCAGATGCCGCCGCAGACGAGTATCAAACGCGTGCTCAGGCGATTCGGGGAACAAGCGAAAGTCCGATGGGTTCTGATTTAGACCGTACTTTAGATCGCTCTCGAGATATCCTTATTCGCCTCATAAACTATCCTGAACAAAATCTCGCAGATCTTATTCGTGCCAGAAATGCTTACTACGCCTTACTTCATGCTCCCGTAGAGAATTTACGAGGATTTGCGACAGGGAGTTATTTTACAGGAATTTCCCTACCGAGATTAGAAACAAATATTCGTACGCGCTTAGAAGAACTTTTGAGATTTTCAGTAAATTCCACCACAGATCAAACAATCCTTTCTGCTCGTCTTGCTGAACTGCAAACCAATTTTGAAGAAGCGCTCAATTTTGTGCCTGTGATTGAATGTAGTGCATTGCGTTTGCGTTACGAAGCAAAGCTGCATGAATTTCAATTCAGACAAGTACAGCTTCGTTATAACGCTCTCTATGCGAGGGCTGTACAGCCTCGTCTTTCAGAAAGGGAGGATGATTTAAGCGAGCTTGTGGAATTGGCTCATCTCGTGAGTGAGTTGACGCGAGACTTTGAAACTGATCTTTTGAAATATCCACAAGATCAACAAGCTCAAGTGCGTACGCGTCACGAAGATCTGGTTCGGGGGCTTGCCTTGCGAGGTTGTGATTTAGCTCTTCATTATCGAATGCGGTTTGAAGTCGAAGGGATACCTATTAATCTGGCTCTTTATTTTTTTGAACAGGCTCGGATTAATCCAGACCACCCCTATTACAGTCGATTCCACGATCGGGCTTACAATTTCTTCCCTACGGAAAATTTTTATCCTCTTTAATTTACGTACTCGACTTTCTGAATTGGCGAAGTTAGAGCGTTAGAATCGTTTTCAAAAAAGGATTTTTTATGCCAAAACTCAACAAATACAGTTCCAAACTCACTCAAAGTCGCGATCAGCCGGCTTCTCAAGCCATGCTTTATGGATTGGGACTTAAGAAAGAAGATTTGGATAAGCCTTTTGTAGGGATTGCGTCTACCGGTTACGAGGGGAATACCTGCAATATGCATCTGAATGATTTTGCGAAACTGGCAAAAACCAGCTGCCAAGAAGCGGGGCTGACGGGTTTGATTTTTCACACGATCGGCGTGAGTGATGGAATTTCGATGGGAACCGAAGGGATGAATTACTCACTCCAATCCCGAGAAATTATTGCCGATTCGATTGAAACCGTGATGTCGGCTCACTGGTATGATGCAAATATTTCGGTGGTGGGTTGTGATAAAAATATGCCGGGCTCAGTAATTGCGATGGGGCGTTTAAATAGGCCAGCCATCATGGTTTACGGCGGCACCATTAGTCCCGGGCACTTTCATAATAAAGTTTTGGATATTGTTTCGGCCTTTGAAGGGTTGGGAGAATATGCGGCCGGGAAAATCGACGATAAAGAATTAAACGGGATTCTCCAAAATGCCTGCCCCGGCGCGGGCGCTTGTGGCGGGATGTATACGGCCAATACCATGGCCTCTGCCATTGAAACGCTCGGCATGAGTTTGCCTTATTCTTCTTCTTTTCCCGCGACGAGTGCTGAGAAAAAAGAAGAATGTTTAAAGCGCGTAGGTCCTGCCATTCGTAATCTTTTAGAAAAAGACATCACTCCCAAACAAATTATTACGAATAAATCTTTAGAAAATGCAATGGTGAGTGTGATGGCCTTAGGGGGCTCGACCAATGCAGTGTTGCATTTGATCGCGATTGCGAAGTCCGTCGGTTTAAAATTGACGATCGATGATTTCCAACGAGTCTCCGATAAAATTCCCTTTATTGCCGATTTAAAACCGAGCGGAAAATATGTGATGGAAGATTTGTGCCAAGTGGGCGGTGTTCCAGCCGTTCAAAAACTTTTACTCAAAGAAGGATTTTTGCACGGTGATTGTTTAACCGTAACTGGCAAAACCTTAGAAGAAAATTTAGAAGAACTTTCCGATTTAAAGGCAGGGCAAAAAGTGATTGTGCCGATGTCTGAGCCTATCAAAAAAACAGGTCATATCCAAATTCTCTACGGCAATATCGCACCACAAGGTTCAGTCGCAAAGATTACGGGAAAAGAAGGTTTATCCTTCACCGGAAAGGCGCGAGTCTTTGATTCCGAAGAAGCGGCCTGCGATGCGTTGCTTGCTAAACAAATTAATAAGGGCGACGTGATTGTCATCCGCTATGAAGGTCCCAAAGGAGGCCCGGGCATGCAAGAAATGCTTAAAGTCACGGCGATTGTCATGGGACAAGGATTAGGAAAAGACGTGGCTTTGATTACCGATGGTCGCTTCTCGGGTGGCACCCATGGTTTTGTGGTGGGGCATATCACTCCGGAGGCTCAAGAAGGGGGCGCTTTAGCTGTTATCGAAGAAGGAGATGAAATTACGATCGATGCGGTAAAGCATCTCTTAAATGTAAATATTGATCAAAAAACTTTAGACACTCGCCTTCGTGCCTGGAAAGCCCCGGCTTACAAGGTTCAGCGCGGCACGCTTTACAAATTCATTAAGACCGTTTCCTCCGCTTCTGAGGGTTGTGTGACGGATGAATAGTTTATTAATATTAATGAGTTATGTATATTTTTGTATTTTTGTATAGCATATTATCAAATATCCGGTATATTTGATATCTATGTATACAAGGCTTTTAACTACTCCTAATCATTCGACTTTTCTATTTGGTCCTCGTGGTACTGGAAAATCAACTTGGATTCAAAATCATTTTCCTCAAGCTCAACGCTACGACCTTTTAAGCACTTCCGAATACTTAAGACTGAGTAAAGATCCAGGCCTTCTCTATCAGGAGCTTGCTTACTACAAAGAAAACTCGTGGGTAGTTTTGGATGAAGTCCAAAAAGTCCCTGCTCTTTTAGATGAAGTCCATCGCTTAATTGAAGAAAAGAAAATTCGGTTTCTGCTTTGCGGTTCCAGTGCACGCAAATTGAAAAGAGGCGGGGCAAATCTCCTCGCAGGTCGTGCGACTAAACTCGAAATGTTTCCTCTAGTAAGTGCTGAAGTGCCTCAGGCACTTTCTCTCGACCGAGTCTGTCGATATGGCATGTTGCCGATGGCGTTTGATGCCGAAGATCCACAAGCGTATCTTCAAGCTTATGTGGAGACCTATCTTGAAGAGGAAATCAAAGCCGAAGCGCTCACCCGTAATATAGGTGGATTCTCCCGTTTTCTTGAGATCGCAGCGCGTCAAAATGGCCAGATTACGGTAATCTCAAATATCGCTCGCGATGCGGGTGTGAATCGCCTAACAGTTCAAGGCTATTTTGAAATCCTTTGCGATACCTTAATGGGATTTTGGTTAGAGGCTTGGCGGCTGAAACGGCCAACTAAGCAAGTCCTTTCGCCAAAATTTTACTTTTTCGATGCCGGCGTTGCGCGAGCCCTTTCCGCTCGGAGCGCTTATCCGCCCACGGAAGAAGAATTCGGTTTTTTATTGGAGACTTTTATTTTGGGTGAAATTCGAGCCTTTATTGCCTACCGAAAACTGGGATATCCTATTTATTTTTGGAGTAGCGTCGATCGAGTCGAAGTTGACTTATTTTGCGAAACGACGCGGGGTTTCGTTGCCTTAGAAATTAAAGCAAGCGCCAATTGGGATAAAAAGTTCAACCGTCCTTTGCATCGGATCTGTGAAGAGTTAGGGAAAAATAAAGTGAAATCCTATGGAATTTATACGGGTGAGCGCGAGCTTCTAGTCGATGATATTCGCATCTTGCCTTGGAGAAGATTTCTTCAGTTGTTGTGGGAAGGGGAGATGATTTAAAATTTTTATGAAAACTCAAACGACTACTTTGAATTTTCATATTTAAGCCTAGCTATATGAAATTATTCAGAGGTAACTCTTGGGACACAGAAGTTACACGATATACAGATGCCCAGCAAAGACTGTAGGGGTTAGCACGAGCACGGCCCCGAGTCGGTAGGTAAAAATAAAAGAAAAAGTAATATTATCCCCCTGCTAGAATTAAA
>CAYWGE010000134.1:2462-5549 GCA_964457215.1 uncultured Pseudomonadota bacterium | reverse complement strand
AGATCGTTATCTGCCGGTAGGCCCTGAAGTGTCTCAGAGTGCCCAGCTTTATGATATCAGCGGCAGTAAGATTAAAATGCTTTCCGATTTTCCCACCGTGGGAGAACCTCATTATGCACAGGGAGTTCCCGCCTCACTTCTGGCCGACAAAGTGCAGAAGATTTATGAGCTCGATAAAAACGAGCACCCTTTTGTGACTAAAAGAGAAGAAGATGCAAAGATTGTGCGGGATGGGAATACTGTTCACGTTTACATGACAGCTATTCGTTCTCATTTCAAACCTGATATTGTGGAACTCAAAGTAGGCGATACGGCTTTCTTCCATGTAACCAATCTAGAACAAGATTACGATATCGATCATGGCTTTGCGATCGAAGGCATGAACAGTTCTAACATACTCCTCATGCCCGGGGAAACCAAGACGGTTCGTTTTGATGCCACGAGTGAAGGAGTTTACCCATTCTACTGTACCGATTTCTGTTCGGCCCTTCATCAAGAGATGCAACAATATGTAAGAGTAACGAAGTAGTATTTTATTATTTATAGCCCCGAGGCCTGTGGTAATTTGGAAAAAGGTTCGGGGCTTTTTCTTCAAGGACATTCATGTTTCAAAAACTCAGTCAGACCAATCGTTTTTTAGTATTCTTAGTGGGAGCGATGCTCGTCATTTTGTATTTTCTGCCTCTCTGGTCCATTCGCTTGGTGGCTCCGCAATATCCAGAAGGTTTAGGGATGTATATTTGGATGAATAAAATTACAGGTCTCGGAGCGCACGATCTTCAGAATATTAATCTTCTCAACCATTATGTCGGAATGGAAAAAATCATCGAATCTTCTATTCCAGAATTGCGCTTCATGCCTTACGTTGCAGGTTTTATGATCTTAGGAGCAATGTTTACACTTTTTTATGACCGCTTACTCATGGTTTATCTGGGTATTCTTAATTTTTTCCTGGTGGGAGGCGCAGGGCTCGCCGATTTTTGGCGTTGGGAATATAATTATGGACATCATTTGAATCCCGATGCTCCCATTTCCATTCCGGGGATGACTTATCAACCGCCCCTCATTGGTTGTAAACAATTGCTCAATATCACTTCTTGCAGTTGGCCTTCCTGGGGAGGGACTTTTCTATTTCTGTCCGTTCTCCTTTTAGGATACGTCGTTTGGAGCGAAAAAAGAAAAGCGAAAAGAGCAGAATCTTAAAAAATGAAACGATTTTTTTTATACAGCTTACTTATCCTTAGTTTTTTTTCCTGCGCGAATTCTAAACCCCGGGATTTTAAGCCGGGTGAACACCGTTGCGAATTTTGTGAAATGAATATTGTAGAAATGCCTTTCAAGGCAGAAGTTATTACACACAAAGGGAAAATTCATTATTTTGATAGCATTGAGTGTATGATGGGGTGGTGGACGCATCACCGCGAAGAAACCGCAAGCCGTTGGGTGAGCGATTTTTACTCTCCCGAAACTTGGGTTCCGCTTGAAAAAGCATTTATACTGAAAAGTAAAACCCTCGCCTCCCCGATGCGTGCCTCTCTTTCCGCTTATGCTTCGGAGGAAGAGCTTCAACAGGCTCTTCAAAAATATGAGGGAAACAGGATGGATTTGAGCCAACTCGAATTCTATATCGAACATCAATGGAATGAAGAAATGAATAAAGCGGAATGAAAAAAAAATTATTTAAATCTCTTTTTTTTCTATGGGTCACCCCTTTTATTTCATCTTCCGCTCCTGCAAACACTTTTCAAATTTGTTCCTCTTGCGAAATTACCTCCCTGCGTGAAGCGATACAAAAAGCACAATCCGGAGATACTCTCGAGGTTCAAAAAGGAACCTATAAAGAAGGCATGGTTGTCATCGATAAACCCCTCCATGTGCTGGGAATCGACCATCCCATTATCGATGGCTTGAATCAGGAGCACGTCTTTAAAATCAAAGCGGATGGTGTCACCCTCGAAGGGCTGGTCATCCAAAATAGTGGAGTAAGCACGGTATCTGAATTCGCCGGCATTCGGATCGAAGACAGCAAACGCTGCAAATTTTTAAACAATATTTTACAGAATAATACTTATTCTTTTTATCTGGCCAAAATAGAAGATTGTCTAATTCAGGGAAATACCATTACAGGAAACGCTAAAAGCGAAGTATTCGGCGGAAACGGGATTCACCTCTGGAATTCCCATGCTCTCACCTTGCGGGACAATAAAATTCAACATCACCGAGATGGCATCTATTTAGAATTCACAACCGATTCTCTTATTGAAGGAAATTGGAGTGCGTACAACCTGCGTTATGGCCTGCATTTTATGTATTCTCACCGAAACCGGTATTTCAAAAATAGTTTTATTCAAAATCAAACCGGCGTGGCCGTCATGTATTCTCGCCATATCGAAATGCGCGAAAACCATTTTGAGAAAAGTTGGGGGCCCTCTTCCTATGGTTTACTTTTAAAAGATATCAGCGATAGTGTTATTGAAGGAAACATGATTTCAGAAAACACAGTGGGAATTTTTGCAGATGGAGTGAGTCGCGACGAATTTCTACACAATAACTTTAAAAATAATGGGTGGGCGCTTCGTCTCCTGGGGAATTCAGAGAACAATATTTTTCGTGAAAACAATTTTGTTTCCAATTATTTCAATGTGGCGACTAATTCTCGAGAGAACTCTAATCTTTTCGAACAAAATTATTGGAGTGATTATCGAGGTTACGACTTAAATCACGATGGAATGGGTGATGTGCCTTTTCGTCCCATGAAAATCTTTAGTTTATGGGTCAGTCAATACCCGGAACTTGTCATCCTGCTTCAATCTCCCGTGATTGAGTTTTTAGAGGTGGCAGAAAGAATTTTTCCTATACTCACTCCAAAGAGCATGCAAGACGAAAAACCCAGGATGAAGCACTCATGATCCAAATTAAAAATTTAAGCAAAACTTATCGAAAACAAAAAGTACTCGATGGAGTTTACTTAGACATTCCAGAAGGCAGTCTTTTTTCCCTAATGGGGCCCAACGGCTCCGGCAAAACCACTCTTTTAAAATCATTGCTCGGAACCCTTATCCCGGATTCTGGAAGTGAAATCTTCAT
>CAYWGE010000134.1:0-2452 GCA_964457215.1 uncultured Pseudomonadota bacterium | reverse complement strand
ACGGAAAATCGATTCGAGGCAATGATAGCTATAAACGCGAGTTAAGTTACATGCCACAGTTTCCGCGATTTCCAGCCCATCTCAAAGTGAAGGAGATGATTCAACTCCTTCAGAAATTGCGTAAACAAAAGCCTACCTATAAAACTCAACTAATTGAAGAATTAGGAATCGATCTGTTTTGGAATAAAGCTTTGGGAGAACTTTCGGGAGGTATGATTCAGAAAATAAATATTTTACAGTGTTTTATGTTTGAGACTCCGATCGTGGTTCTCGACGAACCCACAGGAGGACTCGATCCGCAGGTTACTTACACCCTCAAACAATGGGTAAAAAAATTGCACTGGGAGAAAAAAACAATTATCTTCACCTCCCATGTAATGGCGGAGGTCGACGAACTCGCCGATCTAATGGCACTGCTCGTCGAAGGACAACTCTACACCGTGATCTCTCCGGATCAATTTAAAAAAGAAAAGAAGGCAAATTCTTTAGAGGAAGCACTGCATCAATTTTGGAAGCATGTGAACTCCCATGAAAAAAATAACTGAACATCCTATTACTATTATTGCATTGTTCGAATTTCGAGAGAACATTCGAAATAAGTGGTTGTTTGTCTACGCACTTTCTTTTCTGTTTTTAAGCGCACTCATTACTTACATGGGAAGCTCGGATCCTTTGCAAGCCAGCGGGTCGCTTTTAAATCTTATGCTTTTGTTAGTACCGTTATTTTCTTTGGTCTTCGGAAGCATCTCCTTTTCAGAATCTCTTCCATTTAGTGAAATCTTGATCGCTCAACCCATCTCGCGTCGCCAAATCTTTTTGGGTAAATGGTTGGGCTTAGGCTTTGGATTATCTTTGAGTTTTTTATTGGGAATGGGTTTAGGTTCTTTGATGCAGCTCAATCTTTCTCAGAAAGGGTTTGGCAGCTATTTTTTTCTTCTCCTTTTAGGAGTACTACTCACATTCATCTTCCTAAGCATGTCTTTTCACATCGTCAACGTGGCCCGAAGACGAGAACTTATTTTTGGTATCGTTTTACTCAATTGGTTTTTCTTTTTTGTATTCTATGATCTGATCGTGATGGGAGTAGCCCTCCTCTGGGGAGATTACCCTCTCGAAATTCCCATGTTATTTTTGGTATTTCTCAATCCTATTGATTTAACCCGCGTACTTTTACTCATGCAAATCGATCTTTCTGCACTCATGGGTTACTCCGGAGCCCTCTTTCAAAAATATTTAGGACATGAATCCGGAATGATCCTCGGGAGTGCAGCTCTCCTGCTTTGGATCCTTATACCTGCCTGGCTGGGCTTGCGTTCTTTTCAGAAAAAAGACCTCTAACCCTGACAAAAATCATATCCTCTCTTGATTTCTCTCATCGTTCTCATTCTCCTTTTCAAATAAAAAAGAATTGTCTTTAACAATCAAACCCACACAGGAGATGGAAATGTCTTCCCAAAGACTCGAAATAATGGATGCACTTATTTTTTCAGAATTACGAAAAGAATTTGATCCTGATGTGTCGATGTTCTTTCACACCAATTACGTACGACGATATGGAACCCCTTCGCAAAAAAAGAAGTCGCAAAACACCCAAAGAGATTCCTGTGAAGGCGGCTTAAATTAACTTCAGTTCATCTCCCCTTCATTCTTGAGCACCCCCTCTCCTCAAAGATGAGGGGTTTAGGGATGAATAATAAGAAAATGAGAGGCATATTATGGCGGGGATGCATTTACGTTTTCATATATCTCCTCAATGTTTTCTCGAGGAATTAACCGAGGCAGCTTATCAAACAGCGTTAAAACATCGCGCAGGCACATCTTTTGTCGAACTTGAATTAGAATTATGGGATACTTTAAGAGAAGTTATTCGGAAAAATATGTTAGTTTCTGAGGCTTGCGGAAAAAACAAATTATGTAAATGTAAAGAAGTAGGCGAAATGGAACCTTGGTCAAAAGAAGCGGAGAGTTTAGGCCTTGGATCTGGTACCCTCCATGAAAGATAGCAAATCACACCTCACCTAGGACTTTATTAGTTTGGTAAGCGAATGCGTTAAAACAGTAAAAAGAGGCACTTCTCCCCTGTTAGTCAACGCATGGCATTCACTTTTATTAGGGACTAGGATTGGCGTTTATTTTTTATGGCCCGATGTCCTCTGCCGTACGCTTCTATCTTCTCGAATATCCTTGGATTGAGAAAAATTTTTATCTTTTCTTTTTCTCTTTATAGCCATTTCGTTTCGATTCGCCCCAAGTTTATGGACCACGGATTTATTGCTTTTAGATTGAGTTGTCATATTCTTTCTCCTTATTAACTCTGAAGAAAATTAGGATAAATTGAAGAAATGAAACATGACTTCAATCATCTCTTTTTATGTCTACAATCATTCTCCTTCTAAAGAAAAATATGTAATTTTTCAAAATACTTTTGTGTCCACAATAATTTAAATCGAAT
>CAYWGE010000133.1:0-5556 GCA_964457215.1 uncultured Pseudomonadota bacterium | reverse complement strand
GCCATGAATTACCCCTGCAATCTTTTCTACCCTTATCTCTTTTTCTTGTGCCTTTCTTGTTTTTAGACGGAGGAGTTTTTCTAAAAAACAATTTTTCTAAGCAACAACAATAATGTTTTTTTCTTTTATAAAATATAAGAGAGAAAAGTTATGAGGAGAAATAAGAAAGTTTGGTTATAAAATACCTGTTATGGATTTTTCCCATCTTTTAGGCGTATCGGTGCATGCTTGATGTTGGTGTTTTATGATTTAAGCAGTTTAACTTTCTTAGGTGGAAGGTATAAGGAATGTAGGGATAAAGTTTTTAAGTTTTTGAATACCTTTTTTTCGTTTCATAGCACTCATTAACACTTTTTGTTTTTGAATCACCCACACTGCATTTCCAATAAAACAAACATTCGAGTAATGTCTTTTTTGATGATTATCTTTTCTCAAAACATATTCTACCATTTCTCGGTATATTTTTTCTCGACTGAGTTTCGAAGCTCCTAGAGCCAAATAAATATCGGGAGCATCGATCAAAGGATCTTCTTTGCCATATGCATAATATCCATACGAACTATATTGGTATTCTTTCGGATGCTTGACTTTTCCAGCTCGGCAAGGATTGAGATCAATATAAATCATTACTTCAAGAAGATACTTATCATTTTCTATATGTGGAGATTTAAATCGATCCATTACCACTTGTCCTTTTCGTGCCAGATGCTTGTTGCTTGCCTTTGCAAATAGAGAGTTTACGGTTCTAAAAAAAGCTGAAAATTTTTCTTTGGACTCCATTACTCCTGTTAAATGGGGGTGATTATCCATGAAAGAATAGGAGTGAATTTTAATATCGTATTTTGATTTAAATTTCAGAAGTAGAGAATAATATAACTTTTTTGCCCAATCTTCTTTTAATAACCAAGCGTGGTTGTGACATTGCCAAGTGACATGAAAGGTAGATCCGTCCTGAATAATATGGTATCGTGGATAGGAAGCCATGTTTTTAGGTATAGCAAGACGAGTGCCAAACCGCCCTTTCCATTAAAATAGATTAAAAAGGACTTTTTAAAAATTAATGTTCGAAAATCGAACGGTCGGAGTGAGATTTTGTTCGATTTTCATACCTCCGTCTGAAAAGCTGGGGAAGGGAGAGAGGGGATCTTAGTTTATCAGTAAGGTAGAATTATGAATCTTCTGGGTTTGGCCCCGGATCGAATAAATCGTCAAATGGGACTTCTTCTAAATCTTCCACTTTATTAGGATCCAACTTTGTTTTTTGATTAGGAGGTTCGTTGTCGGGGGGATTCTGTGCAACAGGCTCATTGCCAGATCCTGGGTCTTGTGTAGGGGCTTGTGCTTCCGTAGGGGCACTTAAAACACCACTACGATTGGAAGTATAGGTATCCCAGTCTTTGTCTGAGTAACCCCCTGGATTGTTTCCGGCGGGAGTTTTTTCAGGGGCTTGGCTAGGATTATTTCCTGGATTTGCCTGTTTTTCAGGTGGAGTATCTTCCGGAGCTTTTTGTTCGCTCTCTTCCCCAGCACCTCTTTCAGAGGGCGCTTGGGGCTCAGATGGATGATCCGTATGAGGTGCAGAACTCGGAGGAGGGGTTAAACCTTCTCCTTGTTTTTGAAGTACCCCTTGGCTTTCGGCTTCGAAAGATTGTTGGTCATGAATACTTAAAACATGTTTTACTTCACCGCGCTCTAAAATAACTTCATTCGGTTTAATCTATACAATCTTAAAGTCTGCTATTTCATCCCCAAGTGTAAAAATTTTCCCATTAATAAGCGCTGTCGGACGCGCTCCACCAGCCATTGTTGAAGTTAGTTTGAGTTCATGTAAAGACCAATTGGTCATCTCTCGTGGGTGAACGCTAAAAGGAGAGTTAGATTTTCCTCCGGTCATTTCAATTAAAAGATCAGTGGCCATGTCTGTTTTAGAGGGGCCTTGAACTATATTTTCTAAGGCTTTAGGTTCGCCAACATATAAAATAGTATGAGCAGTCAATTCTACTTGGGAGCCTTGTTTTTGAGGATCTTTCTCTTTATTCGAAATGCTAATTGTTTCAATACGCAGTAAATAAGGAAGCTGTTTAATGTAACCTAAATACTCTCCAATTCCATTATAGGTGCCATCTAACTTTATATCGATTCCCATTTCAACATAGCCCGCTTGTTTTTTCTCCGCTGAAAGAGTGAATTTTTCAAGGAGGGCAGATCTTGAGTAAACAGAATTTGTCATAGCGCTTAAAAGCTCGGACATCACCACATCAGAGGCCATATTAATTTTACTGAATGCGTCTTTAACTTTTTGTGCCATAGTCTGGCGATTTAAATCCATTCCCTCTAAGTTTTTTCGATTTGTTGCTCCGTTTCCTTTTAAAAATTTCTTGAAAGATTCTAATTCCATTTGTTTAGCCAAAACTTGAGATTTCGTATTTTCGACTTTTTCAGACAGGGGAGTAAAAAAGCGTTTAGCTCCAAAAAAGAGGACGATTAAAAGCACAACAGCCCACGCACCCATTTCGATTGGGCTGGCCACCGCATTCAGCTTAATTTTTTTACCAGCCTGGTTCATCGGGGTTTTGGTTTTGCTTGTATTTTAAACTTAAGCGCCGCATCCGTTTCTTTGCTGGAGGCTTCGCTTGAAAGCAAAACAACCTTTGAAAATACGTTATAGCTTCTTAAGCGATCAATAAATCCTGGGACCAGACGCGCTTGATAAGCAGTGCCTTCAATTGTAATCAAGCCACCGTCTTTGCTATTTCCACTGACGTTTTCTAACCAAATGCCGTCGGTAATTGATTTAGCCATGACTTGAAGCATCTCTGCCCAAGGAGGCTCGTTGACTAAGGCAACAATTACCATCTCTACCGGGCTCAATTTTGCCTCACCTTCTTTGCCACTCTCTTTAAAACCTTGAGCAGCCTTGATAAGGTCAATCTGAGCTTCGAGCTCCAACAAGCGATCTTGAGCAGATTTTGCACGAATAAACTGAACACCAATCATGAGAATAAGAAGTCCCACTAAAATGATCGAAAAAGTGATCATTTTTTGGTAGCTCAAACCTTTTTTATCTTCTTTTAGAAAATTAACTCTCATATTTTAAATCAATGCTTTCGGAAATAAGGCCAAAGCAATTTCTAAGACAAAACTAGAAAAACGTTTTTTTAATTCTGGATTTTCAAAAATCAGATAAGGACTTTCCATCTCTTCTATATTTTTTAAATTAAGGCCCATAGCTGCGAGACTGGTATATTCCTCTTCATTCCATTCTCCGATCACTAATCCTTCTTCAAGCGAGTTAATTTTTTCTTGAACAAAGAACTCATCATTGGCTTGTTGAAAATCCATGATCCAATCGGTGCGCGCCTCTCCGGTGTCTTCGAAGAATAAGGGGATAGATTTACAAAAATAAAGTTCCGCTCCCTTCATACCTAAAAATACTGCAGATTTTTCCCCTTTATAAAAAATGCCTCGAATCTTTGAAGATTCAGGATCTAAAATTTTCATGAGGCCAGAAAGTGAGTTACCTATGGGTTCGAGCGCTACGATCTTAAAAGGATGCTTCGCATATTTATTGCGTGCTTCTTCAATATAACGCGGTGGAAGGGCACAAATCATAAAAGCACTTAAGCCTTCTTCATTCTCTTCATTTAATTTTTCGAATCGCACTTCAAGCTCTGAGCTGCTTTCCTGCATTTCTTCTAAGACTTGCCATTTAAAAGTCTGGGCAAGTTCGGGTTTTGGCATGATGGGAGAAAATATTTTTTTAATACATAAGCCTTTTTCTCCAATTGAAGTAGCAAACGGCGTCTTCTTATCGAAAGGGAAAGAAGGTTTAGGAGCTTCTGGAGTCCATGGAACTTCCTCAAGACGAACAACTTGAAGTGATTGTTTATTGAGCTTTACTTGGGCCCATTTCAGATGAGCATTCCCCAATGTGAGGCCATTGCCCACGATACCTTTTTCTTCAAATAAACGATCTAAATCCATTTACAATCCCTCCTGAAGTCGGCGTATTCGCTCGCGAGCCATCGCCGGCTCTTGGCGGCTATCATTTAAAGGGACAAGCTCTAAATAACGTTGGTAAGCTGTACTTGCATTTTTGATTTGCCCTGCTTTTTCGTAGGCAACTGCAATATTGAAGTAGGGTTCTGGGTAATCTGGCTTTTTCTGTTGTACTAAAGTTAAAATTTCAATCGACCGTTCTGCATTTCCACTCATCAAGAGATTCACAGCATAATTATTGAGACACTCAATGCAGTCTGGCGCATTTTGTATGAGCTGTTTATAAATTTCTTCGGATTGAGAATAAGATTTAGCTTTGCGATGCACAATGGCAAGTTGAATGAGCACTTCTTGATTGTTAGGATATTTTTTTAAAGTTTCAGTCAAAAGAGCGACCGCTTGATCGGCTTGGTTTCCCAAAACTAAAAAATGACTTCGTTTAATAATTTCCTGAATTTCTCCGCTAGGATCCCGGTAGGTTAGAAAATCTGTATTTAATGCGCGCCCTTTAATCAAAAATTTTTTTGCGACTAAAATTCCCCCCAAAATCAAAATTAAAAGAGCAAGAACCAATACTCGTTTATTTTGGCTTATCATTGATGAAATGTTTGTTGGTCCGAATACGGTCAAGAGAACTCCGATGATTAAGTTTCAAATAGTAAATAATCATGCTTATTCTGTTTGTTATTCATTACCCACCCTCCCCAAAAGGGGAGGGGAGAAATGAATCACGTGTTAATTGCAGTTAAGCAATCCCGTGGCTACCGTGTAAACACAGGTAGTAGTTGGGCTTGAACCATCTGCATTCGGAGACCAGGTATAAGTTTCCGAAACACCTGCAGTAGCAGCGCTCTTTTGCCAATTACCCGTAGTGACTGGATCTTGAAGTACGTTTGCAAAGCAAGTGTTGGTTGTTGAGCAACCTTGTCCTGCAGTCAACCCATCAAGAGCAGTGGGGGTAATTTGAGAGTTACCCGCCATCAACTGTTGAGTACGATAAACGTTGATACCACTTTTTACTGAACCGATTACACCATCGCGTGCCGCTGTTTTGGCACTAGATGTAACGTCAGTAAACATTGGCAACGCTGTGATGGCTAAGATTCCCAACACAACGATAACCATGATGAGTTCGATCATGGTAAACCCACGATTTCTCATTTTTCTTTTTTTGTTTTTCTTGATTTTCCTATTCATATTATTACCTCCCTCAAAAGGTTGATAGGATGATTAAAGTAAAATGGATGAGTTTTTATACTATCCACTGTTAAAAAATTTTAATTTCATATCGTTCCCCCTTATTTATTGACAACTTTAGAGAGGTTCCACATGGGGAGGAATATCCCTAAAGCCATCAAGGTGACCATGCCCATCATCATGCAAAGTAAGATGGGCTCCAATAAAGTAGTTAAATTTTTCGTGATATGTCCTATTTCTAAATCGAAATGATCGGCCATTGATGAAAGCATATTATCTAAATTACCCGACTGCTCGCCGATCGCGGTGGTTTCAATCATAATGACAGCAAACACTTTAGATTGTCGCATCACTTCGGCA
>CAYWGE010000132.1:4547-5575 GCA_964457215.1 uncultured Pseudomonadota bacterium | reverse complement strand
AGAGCACCGGTCTCCAAAACCGGGGGTTACAGGTTCGATTCCTGCCGCTCCTGTATTCAAGTGACTGATGGGCGATGGGGTTAACTTTTGTAATGAATGAAGGAAGGAAAAATCGTGAATCCTCATAAGCGGATTTTAGATTTTAGTTTGCTAGGACTCTCCGTTTTAGCGTGGTGGTTTATACGGGAATTTATTCTGACGATATGGGATTTTTTTCGTCTTCCCATTCAAGAGAATTGGCCGGTCAGTTTGCCCGAGATTTTGGCTTTCGGAATTGGTTTAGCAACTTTTATTATTTTAAAACGACAAAAGAAGGTCAATGAATTTGGTTTAGAAGTTATTAATGAATTTAGCAAGGTAACTTGGCCTACTCAGAAGGAAACAGCTCTCTCAACAGTTGTAATCATCATTATGGTAGCTATTGCGTCGGTGATTTTGTTCTTCTTTGATGTGATATGGGGCACGTTTACTCGAAGTTTGATGGAGCTTAATTTATGACTCAGACTCTTCAACAGTGGTATGTGGTTCATACTTATTCCGGTTATGAACAGAAGGCTAAAGTTGCTTTAGAAGAAAGAATTAAGTCGCTTGGGAAAGAAGGCTTTTTTGGAGAAATTCTTGTTCCCTCAGAGAGTGTTGTAGAAATGAAAAAGGGAGTGCGTAAAACCACAACACGAAAGTTTTTTCCTGGATATATTTTGGTAAAGATGGAGTTAAACGATGAGACTTGGCATGAGGTGAAGGGAACTCCAAAAATCACAGGTTTTGTCGGGAATACGACTAATCCTCCCATTGTGCCGGATGAAGAAGTGAAGCGGATTACCCAGCAGATTGATGAAGGAACCCTGAAGCCAAAACCAAAAATTAGTTTTGAAAAAGGGGAATCGGTTCGCGTTATTGATGGTCCTTTCGCTACTTTTAATGGGGTAGTAGAAGAGGTGAATCCTGAAAAAGGTAAATTGAAAGTGTTAGTTTCTATTTTTGGTCGCGCAACGCCTATTGAGCTTGATTTTATACAAGTTGAAAAG
>CAYWGE010000132.1:0-4537 GCA_964457215.1 uncultured Pseudomonadota bacterium | reverse complement strand
TTGTCCTCTTCTTAAATGAGATGAGGTTGAAACAGAAAAGGTTTGATTATGGCAAAGAAAGTAACTGCATTAGTGAAACTTCAATGTCCTGCTGGGCAGGCAAATCCAGCACCTCCCGTGGGTCCTGCGTTAGGGCAGCACGGAGTAAATATTATGGAGTTCTGCAAACAATTTAATGCAGCGACTCAAAAGCAGGCGGGTTTGATTATCCCTTGTATCGTAACCGTATATGCAGATCGATCCTTTTCGATCACCTATAAAACACCTCCGGCCTCTGTCTTATTGATGAAGGCGGCTAAAGCAGCAAAAGGTTCGGGAGTTCCGAATAAAGAAAAAGTAGGGAAAGTCACTCGTGCTCAAGTTGAAGAGATTGCAAAGATTAAAATGCCCGATATGAATGCGGCTAATTTAGAGTCGGCCATGAAAACCGTAATGGGGACGGCCCGTAGTATGGGAATTGATATTGTTGGGTAGAATTTTAAAAAGGAAAATTTATGTCCGGTAAAAAATATAAAGAAGCAGCAAAGCTGGTAAATCCCGATAAAAAATATTCATTATCCGAGGCTTGTAATTTACTCCCTCAAATGAAGATTGCAAAGTTTGATGAAACCATCGATGTAGCGATTCGCTTGGGAGTGGATCCTAAACAATCCGATCAAGCGGTGCGTGGTGCGGTTTCTCTGCCTCATGGTTTAGGACGAGATGTTCGTATTTTGGTTTTTGCAAAAGGCGAAAAAGAAAAGGAAGCAACTCAAGCGGGCGCAGATTTTGTAGGAGCTGAGAATTACATTGAGAAAATTCAAGGCGGTTGGATGGACTTTGATAAAGTCATTGCAACTCCCGATATGATGGGAACGGTTAGTAAAATTGGTAAACTTTTAGGTCCTCGTGGTTTAATGCCCAATCCTAAGGTGGGAACCGTTACTTTTGAAATTGCAAAAGCTGTAAAAGAAAACAAGGCAGGAAAGGTTGAATATCGAGTGGATAAGGCCGGTATTTTACATGTGCCTGTCGGAAAAATTTCTTTTGGTGGGGAAAAAATTCGCCAAAATGTTCAAGCCTTAATTGATGATGTAGTGAAAGTGAAGCCCGCTTCTGCAAAAGGGGTTTATCTGAAAACATTGAGCATTTCGAGTTCCATGGGCCCTGGAGTGAAAATCGATACAGCAACACTAGTTGCTTAGGAGAATTTATGAAACGGACAGAAAAAGAAGTAGAAGTTAAAAATCTTTCAGAAAAATTTAAAGGCGCAGATTTAATGGTATTGGCTGACTTTTGTGGGTTGACCGTTGCAGAAGTAAGTAATCTGAGAAGTTCGCTTCGGGAATTAAAAGCCGAAGTGAAAGTTGTAAAAAACTCACTTGCTCAAATCGCGGTAAAAGATTCGGAATTGCAGTTTTTGTCTAATTATTTTGCGGGAAACGTTGCTGTAGTTACAGTGAACGGAGATCCCGTTAATCCTGCAAAAGCCTTAGTTAAGTTCGCTAAAGATTTAGAAAAGTTTAAGTTAAAAGTAGGAGTTCTTTCGGGAAAAGAATTAAGTCCTTCGGCTTTAGAGGCGCTTTCAAAGCTGCCCTCTCGAGAGCAAATGCTTTCTTCTTTATTGGGTTCTATGAAAGCTCCGGCTCAAAACTTAGTAGGAGTGCTTGTAGCACTTCCTCGAAAATTAGTGACAGTACTCGCGGCAATTCGCGATAAAAAACAATCTTAGTTCAGTAAAATATAAAGGAATTTATTCCATATAATAGGAGGAAATATGCCAATCGTTAGCCAAGAAGACATCCTAGAAACCGTCGAAAGTATGACCTTACTTCAGGTGTCTGACCTCGTGAAAAAATTCGAGGACAAATTCGGTGTTTCAGCTGCTGCGCCTGTCGCTATTGCTGCAATGCCCGGTGCTGCTGCGGGTGCCGCTGCTGCTGAAGAAAAGACAGAGTTTACTGTCGTTTTAGCTTCTGCAGGTGACAATAAAATCAACGTCATTAAAGAAGTTCGTGCCGTGACTGGTTTAGGTCTTAAAGAAGCCAAAGATCTTGTTGAAGCTGCCCCTAAGACTTTAAAAGAGGGCGTCAATAAAGAAGAAGCTGATAAGATTAAAGCTCAAGTTGAAAAAGCCGGCGCTAAAGTTGAAATTAAGTAGTTTTTAATTTTCTAGGTTCCAACGCAGGGCGGGAAAACCCGCCTTGTTCTGTTGGAAAAGTGTTTTTTTACTGGCCCGGTCTATGCAAGGTATTTGCTGGATTGGGATTGCACCTGACGTTTCAGATCTGAAAAGAAGGGTGCGACTTTTGCGGAATTAGCATTTGTTAGTGAATAAAAAGCATTCAGGCTTTTCTCTAAAAACTCTCATTTGAGGGGTTTTTTTAATCTCTGCTTCGATACTTAAGGTAAGTAATTGCTTTACTACCTGTTCAATCGACGAGACTTAAAGACCAACCCTTTGGAGATAAAACTTCATGTCTACAGGCATTACCCCACGCCTTCGGCGCAACTTTGCACGAATTAAAAACATTATTGATATTCCGAATCTAATTGAGATTCAGCGGAAATCGTATGAAAAGTTTCTGCAAGTCGGTATTCCGAACGAAGAACGCGAGAATACAGGTTTGCAAGGCGTTTTCAAAAGCGTTTTTCCGATTCGTGATTTCAATCAAACCGCTTCTTTAGAATTTGTTAGCTATCATTTTGAAAAACCAAACTACGATGTCAATGAATGCCGTGAAAGAGGAATGACCTATGCGGCTCCTTTGAAAGTAGTGGTTCGTTTGGTGGTTTGGGATGTCGATCATGAAACCGGTGCTCGCTCGATTCGAGACGTGAAAGAGCAAGAAGTTTATTTTGGTGAAATCCCCCTCATGACCGAAACCGGAACCTTCATTGTGAATGGAACAGAACGGGTTGTCGTTTCTCAATTACACCGTTCGCCGGGTATCTTTTTCGAACATGATAAAGGAAAAACCCATTCTTCGGGCAAACTTCTCTATTCCGCACGAGTGATTCCTTACCGTGGGTCTTGGTTAGATTTTGAATTTGATCCAAAAGATATTCTTTTTGTTAGAATCGATCGCCGTCGAAAAATGCCGGCGACTGTTTTGATTAAAAGTTTAGGGCTTTCCGATGAAGAGATTTTAAATTATTTCTACAAATATGAAACAATCTCCGTTGATGGTAAACAAATCAGTAAATCGGTTGTTCCAGAGCTGCTCGTTTTTCAACGCGCCGTTCGAGATATTAAAAATCCTAAAAATGAAGAAGTGTTGGTGAAAAAAGGCAGAAAGTTTTCTCGCCCTGCTTTAGAGAAAATCGCTGCCGCAAAGATAAAAGAAATTCCTATTGAACTTGAAGAAATTTTAGGCCGAGTAGCGGCTCACGATGTCGTCGATAAAGAAACTGGCGAAGTGATTTTAGAATGTAATGAAGTTTTGACAGAAGAAAAATGGACTGAAATCCGAAGCCGTAAAATTGATTCGATCGATTTACTCTATATCGACAATTTAAACGTCGGTCCCTATATTCGAAATACTCTCATGGTCGATAAGGTGAAGATTCCCCAAGAAGCTATCTTGGAAATCTATCGCCGTCTACGCCCCGGTGATCCTGCAACCCCCGAAGCCGCTCAAAACTTTTTTGAAAATTTATTTTTCAATCCGGAACGCTATGATCTTTCGAAAGTAGGGCGCTTAAAAATCAATTATAAGTTTGGTTATGATATCCCTCTCGAAATCACCACGCTTCGTAAAGAAGACATTCTTGATACGGTGCGCTATTTGGTGAATTTAAAAGATGGCTATGGTCAAGTGGATGATATCGATCATCTTGGTAACCGTCGTGTTCGTGCGGTTGGCGAACTTTTAGAAAACCAATTCCGTATTGGTTTGGTGCGTATGGAACGCGCCATCAAAGAACGCATGAGCTTGCAAGAATTAGAAACGCTCATGCCTTATGATTTGATCAATCCCAAACCCGTTTCTGCGGTTGTAAAAGAGTTTTTTGGTTCTTCTCAGCTTTCTCAATTCATGGATCAGACCAATCCTCTCTCTGAAGTTACGCACAAGCGCAGACTTTCTGCCTTAGGGCCGGGTGGTCTAACGCGCGAACGCGCAGGATTTGAAGTGCGTGACGTTCATGCCACTCACTATGGACGTATTTGTCCAATCGAAACTCCTGAAGGTCCGAATATCGGTTTGATCGCTTCGCTTTCGACCTTTGCCCAAGTTAATCCTTATGGTTTCATCGAAACGCCTTATCGTAAGGTGAAAGACGGACGTGTTACTGAAGAAGTCGTTTATTGCTCCGCACTCGATGAGCAGGGTTTTGCTATTGCGCAAGCAAATGCGGCCTTAGGTCCTCAAGGGCAATTTTTAACTGAGCTTGTTTCTTGCCGAAAAAATGGCGAATTCGTTAACGTGCAACCGAGTGATGTTAACTTGATGGACGTTTCTCCGAATCAATTGGTTTCAATCGCGGCTTCGTTGGTTCCTTTCTTGGAGCACGACGACGCAAACCGAGCCTTGATGGGTGCAAACATGCAACGTCA
>CAYWGE010000131.1:3367-5708 GCA_964457215.1 uncultured Pseudomonadota bacterium | reverse complement strand
AACGAAAACGTCTCTTTATCTATCCTTTCAAAAGGAGGCTTTATGTTGAAAAGTTTATTTTTTACTGTGATCTGTTTAGGTTTTATTTCGAATATTCAGGCGGCCGATATTGCGGCGGGTAAGCTTAAGTTCGAGCAGCTTTGTGCGACTTGCCATGGACTTCAAGGCAAAGGGGATGGAGCGGCAAGTGCTGCTTTAACGGCAAAGCCCCGTAATTTTGCAGATGTGGCATTAATGAGTAAAAAAACCGATGCGGATTTGGCGAAAGTTATTAAAAATGGTGGAGCAGCCAATGGCCTGTCTCCCATGATGCCTGCCTGGGGCGCTGCCCTTTCCGATCAAGATATCGCCAATCTGATCGCGTATGTGAGAACTTTTAGCCAAAAGTAATTATGCTTAAATTCTACGGTTATAATAAATGCGATACGTGCCGCAAGGCCAAGAAATGGTTAGAGGGGAAGAAACTTTCTGTTCAAGACATTGATATTACGACAACCCCACCTTCTTTGCCTGAATTGAAAACCATTTTTCAAAAAAGCTCTAAACCCCTCAAAGATTTTTTAAATAAGAGTGGTGAGCAATATCGTGCCCTCAATATGAAAGAGAAAGTGAAGAGCTTAAGCGAAGAAGATCTTTTAAAAATGCTCGCTGCAAACGGACGCTTACTCAAACGCCCGCTGGTTTTTAATGGAAAGATTTCTACTGTAGGTTTTAATGAAGAAGAATTCCAAAAAATCTGGGGCTGACTTATTAGGCTTTGTGGTTTTAGGATTTCTTGCCTTCGTGTTGGGGCGGGTTTCTAAGATTTTCAGTATAAGCTCAAAAAATTTTTCTCGGAACTCTGGAAAAAAAATGGAACTTTATTTTCTACGACATGCCATTGCGATAGAACCCGAAGAGTTCAAAGGTTCCGATCCGGAACGCCCGTTAAGCGCGGAGGGCCGCAAAAAAATGATTGAAGAAGTGCAGGGGATGAAAGCTCTCGGTATTTCTTTCGATACTTTGCTTTCCTCTCCGTTGCTGCGCGCTCGGCAAACCGCAGAGATTGTAAAAAAGTATCTCCCCTTCGCCGGCGAAATTCAAATTGAGCCGCTCTTAATCCCGGGGAGTAATTTTGAAAAACTTATTGAAAAGCTCACCCAGCATGACGAAAAAAGCGTAATGCTGGTGGGGCATGAGCCTAGTTTAAGTTTGTGGATCCAGGCTTTACTCGGAATGCGTCAGTCTCTTCGTTTAAAAAAGGGAGGACTTTGTCATCTTTTACTGGAAGAGGATGGGGCGCGGTCAGTAGAGCTTCTGGCTTTGTTTCCTCCAAAGAGTTTGCGTTTGAAGAGCTAAGATTAGTTTCAAATGCGTGAAGCTTGTTCTGAATTTCTTGAAAATGAATCGGTTTGTCAGAATTTGCGGCTTTGCTTCGGATGGGAGGAAGGGAGATCATTCCTTTTTTTGGAGGAAGGATTTTTTGAATTCGCGCGCGAAGATCGTTTTGAATCTCTTCGACGGGCTGGCGTGCATCTAAGACTTCGAAGCGGTATTTTTCAGCCATGTCATCATACGATTGAATGAGCTGTCTTTGATATTTCTTGAAACTATCATACATGTTATCCGCCAGATGAAGATCCATACCGGACTCCCAATAGTTCATGCCACCTGATTCAATCACTCGAGGGATTAAATTATCGACATCGATTCGTAAATAACACACTAAATCGGGGACTAACGCAAAACCGAAAGCGTCTTTTACCCAACTCATATCTGGGTTTCGGATGGAGTCTCGTGCAAAAGCCGTATAAATATAGCGATCCGCCAATACCACAAAACCAGAACGCAACGCCGGGAGGATTTGATTTTCTAAACGATCGGCGAAATCGGTTGCGTAGAGCAAGCTGAAGGTCATGCGATTGAGCATGTTCCCATTTTTAGCCATTTCAATCGATTTGCTCATGAGATTACTGCGCGTCCAACCGGTGACAAGAACGCCATAACCTTGAACTTGAAGCCATTCTTCTAAAAGCTCAATTTGAGTTGATCTTCCCACGCCATCGGTGCCTTCGATTGCAATGAGTTTTCCTTTAAGGTCGCCGAGCTTCAGGTAGGGCAAACCGTCTCCAAAAAATTTTGTTCCTTTTGGCATAGTTTCTCCTTTGTGTGGTGAAGGCTTGGAGTTCTCTCGATACAATTTGACGGACGAGTTGTTGCTGTTCTTCGATTTCTGCGGTTGCGTCGATTACAGTTAAGTCAAACTCGTTTGTTAAACGGTCGTATTCCTTTAAAATCATTCCTTGAAAAATTTTGAAAGATTCTTCGATGTTTGTAGAAAGGTTTAAGTCCATACCCGCTT
>CAYWGE010000131.1:0-3357 GCA_964457215.1 uncultured Pseudomonadota bacterium | reverse complement strand
AAAGTTGTAAAGTTTACGGACCCAGGGTGGGCTGACTCCGCGTACCACATCTCGACAAAAAGCGGTAAAGACGTATCGATCAGCCAGCACGATCATGCCGGCCTGAAGAGGAGGTAAAATTTGGTAGGCCCAGCGGTCTGCAAAGTCGGTTGCATGGAGTAAACTAAACGTAGTGGGCGTTAAATTTTTTTTCTTTTTACCTTCTTTGGTGGTTTGTTTGACGAGCTCCGAACTATTCCATTCTGTCAAAAAAACAGGGTAGCCTTGTGAGTCTAGCCAACTTTTGAGCAAACGCAGTTGGGTGGATTTTCCGGAACCATCGATTCCTTCGACCACAATTAATTTTCCAGGAACTTTTAAATTTTCTTGAAACATATTTTATCCTGCCTGGTACTTTAAGTTTTTAATTTCTTCTTTTATTGGGTTGTCGATAGAAGCCTTCGAACTCTTAATCGTTTTAAAGAATACAGTTTTCTTTGCGAGTTTTTCAAAAAGAACCGAGCGTCTTTTTGCATCCCAAACTTCATACTGGGCATCATCTCTAATTTTAAGGTTAAAAAAGATTTTGGTTTTTTCGGAGGTGATTTTGAGATCTTCTACTAAACCAAAGTGAGAACGGTCTAAGGCATCCGCCATCTTTAACAGAGCCGCTAACCATTCTACTTTTTTACGAAGCGCTTTCGGTAAAGCAGTATGTTCTGGGTGGCTTTTTTTCGGATTCGTCTTTCGATGATATCGAACCATGAGTGCTAGAAGATCAATTTCTTCTTCGCTAAAGCCATTTAAATGAACATTTTTAATGAGATAATAGGCGTGGCGGTGGTGTTTTTCATAACTAATGTAATAACCAATGTCGTGAAGTAGGGCGCCATATTCCAAAAGCTCTCGGTCGGTTGAATTTAATTGATGAAGGTTCTGTGTTTGATCAAATATTTTTAGAGCGAGTAAGGCCACGTGTTCGGCATGTTTGCGTTCATAGTCGCACTTATGGGCTAATCGGAATATATTTCTGCGTCGAATATTCGGAATAAAATAGGGAGTTTTAATTCTTACCCGATTATGAGCAATAAAGTCATAGACCACTCCTTCGCGAATCGCCTTATCGCAAATTTGAATTTCAGAAATTTCAAATTGTTTCATTAAAGTAAAAATAAGCGCAGCTCCGGAGGTGATGAGATCTTCTCGCTTCGGATCTAACCCCCGCATTTTGAGCCTTTCTTCAGGAGTTGATTTTTTAAGTTTCTCGTAGAGCTCTTCGAGAGCTTCTCGCGTGAGTGTGAGATTGCGCGGTAGAGTGGAGCTCTCTTTTTCTTTTCGGTAGTGAGCCATCGCCGCTAAGTTGTTTAGAGTTCCCGCACTGCCAATCACTTGGTTGTAAGAAAGTGTTTTAAAAGAAGGGAGAATTTTTTTTAGGCTAGTTTCAACATATTGTTCAATGGCTTTAAATTCTTCGGGTTTGTGTTGTTTAATAAAAAGATCTTTTAAGCGGGCGACTCCCATCTTTAAACTTTTGAGCAGGAGGATTTTTTGGTTATTTCCTACAATTAATTCAACACTTCCTCCGCCTGCATCGATCATTAAAGAGGGCTCTTTATTTAATTGAATAGAATGTTTGATGCCCAAATAAATAAGTCTTGCTTCTTCGGTGCCTGTAATGACTCTGACTTGAATACCTGTTTCTTTCAGTATTTTCTGGATGAAATCTCCCCCATTTTTTGATTCTCGAACGGCAGAAGTCGCAATAGCGACAATTTTTTGGGCACCTTTACTCATTGCGAGATGTTGAAAGCGTTTTAAAGTTTGGAGCCCTTTCTGCATGAGCTTTGCGCTTAAAATCCCTGAAGAAAGAGTGCCATCGCCCAACCGAGTCATTTCTTTTTCGCGGCCAATCACTTCGAAGGTGAAATTGGGCAAAAGCTCGGCAATGAGCATATGAATGGAATTAGTGCCTATGTCGATAACAGCGATTTTCATGAGGCCAGTGCAGATTCGATTACATTTTTACCCTCTTGTTTCCACTGAAGAAGGGCATTTTGGTTTTTGAGCTTAATCTCTCGTTCCCAATCTAGGATTGCCTTGATTGTTTTAGGGGGCATTTTTTTAGCATTTTTAAGTTTATTTTTAAGATGAATGCGGTCCTGAATAAGGCCCAATTCGTCTTGCAGGATTTTGAGTTGAGCAATAATTTTGTCGTTTTTTGAGGGAAAAACAGAGTTCTCCATTTCAAGCAAATAACGCCATTTTTTAAGGCGAATGCGTAAGGGATGAAGTGCCTTTAGCTTTTGATTTTCTAAAAAAGAAGAGAGGCTCTTTTTTACGGCTTTGCTTGTTTGAGTTTTCTTATTTTTTAATAAGGATTCGAATTCTTTGGGAGAAAATTTTGAGAGAGAGTTATTGTGCTTATCGTCTAGAACTTTCTGTATCGAAATTTTCCTCAACTGTTTGAAAGATTTTTTTTTAATATCTTTTCGTTCTTCTTGTAAGGTTTGTTTAAAAGGAAGCAGTGCATGATGAGGAGCTTTGGTATATTCTTCTACAGTTTCTAAGATGACGTCTTGAATGCGAAGTTGAGATAATGCGTGGTGAAAATCCTTTAGCTTCTTAAGCAGTTTTTGAGCCTTCTTATTTTCTTAAAGACTCAGGTAAGCTCTTAAACGCCGTCCAAGAACACGCATGTCATGGCAAGATTTTGGAGAAATCTTCTTTTGTGTTAAGACCCCTTCAAGGTTTTGTAAAAAATCCTTTTGAAGCTCTAAAAAATAGACATCCCAAGCTTGGGGGGCCTGAAGACCCCCTGCAACCGATACCGATGTGAGCATTTTCCACCCCTTGTTCTAAGGATTTGAAGAGATTTTCTATTTCATACCTCAAAAGCTGCCGGCAAGTTGTTTAGTGTGAATCTTTTGTGAAAGGCCCTTCAAAGATTTTGCGGAATTGCCACATTCCAGACATCACTGTTTCACCGAGCTTGCCCATTTTGCATGCTCGATGAAAAGTCATAATTTCATTTTGTGGGAGTGTTCGACGTCTTCGGATGCTTTTTCGGATCTTGAAAATATTTTTCCGGATGCGCGAGTGCTCAGAAGCAACGATTTAGAACAACTGAAGCGTTGGTTAGAAGATTTATCTTTTTGTTCGATCTTCATCGCCGATATAAGAAGTGTTGCGGATGCTTACTTGGAAGAGCTTCAAGAAATTGTTAAAAATCCAAAGATGTGGGGAATTCCTATTTTCCTTTTCGTTTCTAGAAAAGACATCTTAAAACTTGATCTCTTTAAATTTTGTAATGACTTCGCGGTGGAACCCATTGAAAAAGAAGAAGTGAAATTACGATTACTGAAATTATTGATAGGGCAC
>CAYWGE010000130.1:0-5714 GCA_964457215.1 uncultured Pseudomonadota bacterium | reverse complement strand
GGGGCTTCTCTTATTCCAAAGCTTTCAAGATTATGCAAGGGGGTGTTTTACTTGGGTTCAATCACCGCTAAAGTGCAGCGCGAAATGCAAACGAGTTTCTCTTTTTCATCGTAAATCTTGATTCCCCAGACTTGAGTGCTTTTTCCTTGGTGGAGACACTCTGCAATCGCCTTTACTTTGCCAGAAGCCACTGGACGTAAATGATTAGCATTGATTTCTTGGCCAACCACGACTTTCCCCTCTTCGGAGACGAGATACCACCCGCCCATACTGGCCGCAGTTTCGGCGAGCGCAACCGAAGCCCCTCCGTGAAGTAAACCCATGGGCTGGTGAGTGCGGTGATCGACCGGCATTTCAAGCACCACTCGCCCTTTTTCGAACTCGATCAGTTCCATGCCTAAAGTTTCAGCCATGGTATTTTTAAAAGCATCGGGTGAAAAACCACGCATATTATTTCTCCCATTCAAAATGAATCTCTTGTTCAATATCGGGATGCAACGATTCATGCACGGGGCAAGTCATTGCCGCCTTCTCGAGCATTTTTTGTTCGCGTTCTGGAATTTTTCCAGACATTTTAAAATGAACTTCAATTTTCCCAATCCTGCGTAAAGGTTTTTCAACCATATGTTTGCGGACGGTAATTGTCGTGCCCTTTAAATCAAGCTGATGGCGCTCCGCTACGATTCCCATAATCGTCATCATGCAAGAACCTAAAGCGGTGCAAACCAAATCAGTAGGAGAAAAGCTCTCTCCTTTTCCGTGATTATCAACCGGGGCATCGGTGATGAGTTTTTTTTGCGAAGGACCATGGCTTGCTTGAACACGAAGTCCTCCTTCATAAACTAAATCAATTTGAACCATAAAAATTCCTTTATTCTTCCTTCTCTTCAGATAAGAAAGAATTATGAAAACTTTATATCAAGGCAAATACCTAAACTTCATTCAAGAAGACCGCTGGGAATATGTAAAGAGAAATAATTGCACAGGCATTGTTTCGGTTTTTTCGATGACCGCAGATAAAATTTTGATTTTCACTGAGCAATACCGCATGGCCGTTCATAATTGGGTGATTGAATTTCCTGCGGGCTTGGTGGGTGACGAAGCAGACAATAGCGAAAGCCTAGAACAAGCAGCCCTACGAGAGCTTGAAGAAGAAGTGGGTTACACCGCAGAAAAACTGATTCATCTATACGAAGGAGTTCCCTCTGCGGGTTTAAGTGCCGAAACCATGCACTTCTATCGGGCAGAAGGGTTAAAGAAAATTGGGCAAGGGGGCGGGTGCAATAGTGAACAAATTATTGTTCATGAGATTCCTTTCACGAAAATTGATGAATTTTTGCAAAAGAAAATGAAAGAAGGAAAGCTCATTGATCCTAAATTTTATTCAGGATTGTATTTTTTGCAGAACCTTGAACGCTATTGAATATCCGGCAAAACCTCTTCATCCATCATTCGATTTCTTAAACCCCTCTCCTCTTCTTTAAATAATATTTTTAAAAATGGAGGTGCAATGAGAGTCGTCGCCACCGCCATAAAAACTACCACCGCATAAATGGCGGAATCTAAACTGCCTAAACTCAAACCAATTTGGGCCACGATAATTCCCACTTCGCCACGCGGCACCATTCCCATTCCAATTCGGCTGGCATTTTTTAAACCTAAGGGCCACGCAGCCAATCCACATCCTACCAACTTAGTAAGCACCGCCAGCAATGTAATGAGTAGCGCAAGCCCTATCACAGAAGTTTGACGAAATACGCTAATATCGAGCTGAAGCCCAATTCCCACCAAGAAAAAGGGAACTAAAAACTCGGTCACACCAGTCGCATACGAATGAATTTCTGTTTCTTCGGCGAGTTCTGAAAAAGCCATGCCAGCAAAAAAAGCTCCGATAATTGCTGCAACACCCGCCAGAGAGGCCAAATAAGAAAATCCAAAACAAAGCAGAAGTGCCAACACAAAATAAGAATGACCCATTTTGAGTTTTTGAAGGGCAGGTCGAGTTTTATCAATCAATTTCGGCGCAAAGAAAATCATGAATAAGGTAAAACCAACCGCTATTAACGCTGTGGTCAATAATTGAAGCGATCGGACTTCGCCACTCGCAAAGCTACTCACTCCACTCAAAACCAATAAACCGAGAATATCGTCGATCACTGCCGCGGCAAGAATAATTTGGGCGGCTTGAGTCGATAAACGATTCATACCCGCCAAGACTCGCGCGGTAATCCCCACGCTAGTTGCCACGAGGGCCGCACCAATGAAAATCCCTTCCAGCGTAGGAGCTCCCCAAAGATGCATAAAAGCCCAACCCGCAAAAAAAGGAAGCACCACTCCCAAAATAGCCACTACTAAGGCGCGCCCGCCTACTTTAAGCAGAGCGTGCGGTTTAATTTCTAACCCCACTGTAAATAAGAGAAGAATGATTCCAATTTCAGAAAGCGCGCGAGTAAGCTCGGAAGGATGCACCCAAGCCAAAACCGAAGGACCAATCAAAACCCCCGCCAAGATTTCACCCACGACTGCAGGTTGTTTTAATCTTTCAAAAATCTCGGCAAATATTTTGGCGGCTGCAAAGATAATGAAGAGGCTAAATAAAAGAGAATCAGTATGCATAAAAAGAGACTAACGCGAAATGTTCGATTTGAAAAACTCTTTTAGGAATTTAATTTTTCCCAGCCCTTCTTTTGATGCCCGAATTGAAAAAGATCAGGGTGAAAAATTTCTGCTAAAATCTCAAGCGATTCTACTAATCGCGGACCGGGTCGATTAAAAAACTGGTTTCCATCGGCAAGATAGACTTGTTGAGTCTTAACCGCTTTCAGTTCTTTCCAATCGGCTCGATTCGTCAAGGCCGATAATTCTTTTCGGGTACGGGCAATATCAAATCCACAAGGCGAAACAATGATCACCTCAGGATTTGCTTTTTTTAAATCTTCCCATTGCATCCACGGAGAATGTTTACCCGCTTCTCCAAAGAGATTGATTCCACCTGCCATCGCAATCAAGGTCGGCATCCAATTTCCGCAACTCATTAAAGGATCAATCCATTCGATGAAAGCAACGCGAGGTTTTGGTGGAGCAATTTTTTCTACTTTCAATTCAATCGTTTCCATTCTTTTCTGAAGCTCCTGAATTAATTTTTTTCCTCGTTCAGAAACGTCTAAAACATCTGCCACTTGCTGAATATCTTTCCATAAATCTTCAAGCAAATTAGTATTAAGCGAAACTATTTTGGGCTGAGAATCGATGAGCTGACAAGTCGCCGCAATCACATCTTTTTCACTCACGGCACACACCACACATTGAATTTGGGTGAGGATCACATCGGGCTTAAGTTCTTGCAATTTTTCGGCGGAGACACGGTAAACGGAAAGTCCTTCTTGAAGAATCGCCTTCACCTTTTGATCGATCTCATAGCTCTTCCCTTCGATATCGATCTTGGATTCAGTGCATTGCGGAAGTGCTTTGACCCAATCTGGAAAATCACATTCATGAGAGCGCCCGACGAGCTCATCTCCTAACCCCAAGGCACAAACCATCTCAGTAGAGCTCGCAATTAACGATACAATTCTTTTGGACATAAAAGCCTTTAATGATTTTTTAACAATTCGTGAAATATTACCGCAACACAATCAAATTTTTGACAGTTTTTAGAACTTCTCAGACTTCCTGACAAAGCAAAACACGATAAATCAGACGTTTATAGTTATAATAAAGTCTGGCATAGGGCTTGCTCCTTTATAAGGAAAGGGCCTTGATCTAAAAAATTTCGTCCCCCTATCGACAACACGTATGGCCCAAAAGCCCCAACTCTAGGTTTAAAGTTGGGGCTTTCTTTTAATTCTCATAAGGGTAAATAAAAACACCGTAAGAAATAATTTTTTGACGCCCTCCTCTTAAACAATCCTTAACTCCTTTGGTCAAGTCTATCGAAAACATTTTTATTGTTTCTCAAACCCCGCTTAATTCGTTTTAAAGCCGCCAAGAATTGGTCCCGAAATTGCTCTTAAACTACACAGTTTTCTACCCTAAACTGAAGAGTTGAAAGAAGGAGTTTTATATGAACTTCAAAAGTTTATTATTAGGTTATAGAAAATACATTTTAATAGGATCTCTCTTGTGTTTATCCGTTTCGGTTACTAGCTGTGGGAGCAGTAATACTTCTAACTCAGACGTAAGCACCTCAACGACAAGTGCCTATCCTACAGACCTAGCCGTCGCGCAACCTTTCACCACTTCGAATAATGCCTCAGAATCTGCTTCTCTTTTAGAGAAATTTTTCGACAAAATCTTTACAAAAGCTACCGCAGCAGATGACGGAGGGCAAGGCTACGACTCCATCAAAGAAGCCATTCAATCTGTTTTAGAGGCAACAACTTTAGACGGCTGCTTTGATTTTACAAAAACTTTAGGAGGCGGAGCGGGCGATCCGATTACTTGCTATGGTCCTGCAGTAGATTACACCAACTATCCGATTGGAGGAGGAAGTGGTCAACTGCCTACAGGAGATTTGGGAATTTGGAATACTACGAATGGAAGCCGCAATGAAGCCTGCTTAGCGGCTCAAGTCAATTCCTTAGTCGGTCGCTTTGGGGATCGTGTAAAAAAAGCTCAATTATTTATGGCAAGCGCCTTATGCGTAGCGCGGCTAAGTAATATCACTCTTCCTCAAGAAGTAGGAGAGAGTGTAGATCTAACCACAGCAATACGAGAGGCAGCAGCTACCCGAGAAACTGTCTTCGACACTGGGAATGTAAAGATCAGTCGATTAGCAGATAGCAGCAATGGTAAAGCAGTGTATCAATTGGTTCGTGAAGGAACCTTCACCCCTCCTGGGGGAGGTGGAAACAGTGCTACAATTTCTATGGTTCTCAAACATAGTCCGCAAGATGAAACCAATTCTACTTATCGTGGCTTACTCACTTTCACCTGGAGCGGACTAACTCCGGGCGGTGGATGCGACCCCGGAGTTTCCAAAGGCACTGCGGCTACTTCTATTGCCTACGAAAAAAGCTCAGCTTCTTCTCTGAACATGGAGATTCGAGAAGGAACTTTTTGCACAAATAGTACCGTTTCAGGAATGTTTGGTGCTGATGGCCAGGTGGATCCTTCTTATAGCACCCTCTCTCACTTAGATGGTTGGTCAAGCAATTTCAATCGAGCATTTTTTAATGTGGACCCCAGTAGTGGAACAGGGACTTATGCCTTTGCTTGGCAAGCAGGATCCGGCGACGATGCAACACGCGTCTTTAATGCGACATTAAGTAGCACAGGTGGATCAACGGGCGGTCCTGGAGGAGTAGGGTATTTTGGATATGGCCCCACCGTTTCATCGTCGGGTGTAGGTAGCATCACTAAAATGATTTGTAACTGGGCAGGACCAGGCAACAGCCACATCGGGCTCAGCTCAGCCCAACGTCAAGGATTTCTTCTCAATCCAAGCACGGGTGTGTTTGAGTCGGATCCTACTTTATTGAATATGAAATACGCCCCCACCAATGATTGTTCTTATGCGGGCGGCCCCTTCACCTATCAAACCACAAGTGGAACCATGACAAACGATAACCCATTGGGAAGCTTAACAACACCAAACTTAGTCGCGTTAAGTTCCTTTACATTTACGGTACCCACAGCCCCCACACTTCCTTAAACTTTAAGCCAAAACGGTTTCCGTGAAAAACGGAAACCGTTTATTTTTTCGGAACTTTTGT
>CAYWGE010000129.1:3513-5788 GCA_964457215.1 uncultured Pseudomonadota bacterium | reverse complement strand
CAGTGGAGGTGGTGCGGGAGCCACCTGTAACTTAGGAACTTGCCAATGTAACCCTCCTCCATTTTGTGGGGATCGTACTGTGAATGCTGGAGAGCAATGTGAAGTGGATGCGGATTGTGCTTCTCGTGGGGTTGGCTTACATTGCGCCGGCTGTGTATGTGTGCCGCGTTGTGGTGATGGTGTGCGCGCTGCCAGCGAAGCTTGCGAAGGAACGGATGCAACTACTTGTTCGGTTGCAGGCTCACGTTGCGAAGGTTGCACATGTGTGGCTCCTCGATGCGGAAACAGCATGGTAGAAGGGCCCGCCGAACAGTGCGATGGCGACCCCGGTGTTTGCCCTGTGGCTGGATCTCGTTGCGAAGGTTGTCAGTGTATTGCCCCAGTTTGCGGAAATGGAATTCGAGAAGGTTCGGAAGCTTGCGATGGGCCCGATCGAGGCCGCTGTACTGCCGCAGGCTCACGTTGTGAAGGCTGCCAGTGCATTACCCCATTCTGTGGAGATGGAATTACCAATGCCGGTGAAGAATGTGATCGTAACGATGCAACCTGTAATAGCAATGCGTTCTGTGTGATGCGTTATACGAACCCTCGAGCGACTTTTGATCCTAATCTCTGTAAATGTGTAGTTCCTGCGCCGGTATGTGGAAACGGAGGCTTACCAGAAGCAGGCGAAGAGTGTGACGGGTCGGCTGATATTTGCCCGACTTCCGGTTCGACTTGTCGAGATTGCCGATGCATTCCTCCTGTGAAACAGCCCCAAGCCATTTGCGGCGATGGGCGGGTCAATCAAGATGCCGAAACTTGTGATAGTTTGGCGGGTACTACTGATGTCCGTCTGCATCCTGAAAACCCAATGGGTTATAATTTGCTAGGCCCTTGCCGAGCGGATTGTACTTACTGCGGCGATGGAATCAAAAATGGCTCGGAAGATTGCGATCCACGCGCTTCGAGTTTAACGATTCCCGCCGGCCAATACTGCGATAATAACTGTAAGCTTCAGCCAATTTCTGTAACGCCTGCGACCAGCCCCTCGTGCGGCGACGGCAGCGTTAATAGCGGAGAAGCCTGTGATGTCGTGGCTGGATCTCCTTTAGGCTGTTTGATTAATCCTGAAAATCACAGGCCCGAGGCGGATTGCGTCAATTGTACCTGTGTGCCTTGGATTATCGAAGGCGGCGGTGGAAGTGGCGGAACTTTCAAATGTAGCTTTGATCCTTCTGCGAGCTTCAACATCTCGAGTTTCTTAATTCAACTTGCACTGATCAGTTTCTTGCCCTTGGGTGCAATGTGGAGACTCCGAAGAAAAAAATAAAGAAAGGGAAGCTCATGTTGAAAAAAGTAGTTCTCGGATTTGCTTTTGCCCTTATTTGTGTCGCAGGATTTTCTACCCAAAGCGAGGCGCGAGTAGGTGCCTCGTGTGGGCTAGTTTCTACCCAAACTCACCGTTGTTTAGGGTATCTCTCGCCCGCCCAAATTTCGCAATGCTTGCAGAGAATGCGTAGCGAAAGCTGCAATGCCGATCGAAGCATGACTTGCCAACTCGAGCGATGTGAAAAATCGGTTTGTGTTGTGGAAGGAGTTGATACTTCGGCTGCGTGTAAAAGTCCTGAGACTTGTGGAAATGGCCGAATAGATTCAGGAGAGACCTGTGATCAAAGCGCTAGTCCGAATGGATGTCTGTCTGGGCAGTTTTGCTTTAATTGCGATCAATGTAACAATCCTGTGCAAGTCTTGACGACGACGGTAACGGGTAATCCCGAAGTTTGCGGAAACAATATTCGTGAACCCTCCGAACAATGTGATGGTGATCCAAGTGCTTGTCCTATAGCAGGCTCTACTTGTGCCTCTTGCCGTTGCATTCCGCCTGCGGCTATTCCTGCAGCGTCTCTTCCTCGTTGTGGAGATGGGGTTATAAGTTGGGGAGAAGAATGTGATAATAATCCGAGAGTGTGTCCTGTGGCAGGCTCGCATTGTGAAGGATGTCGCTGCATTCCTCCTTCTACTCCAGTCTATCCTGCTCCTGTTTGTGGAAATGGTGTGCAGGAAGGGGCAGAACAATGCGATGGAACATCTGGCGTGTGTCCCAAAGGATCAAGGTGTAATAGTAGTACTTGCCAATGTATTCGTTAATTTGACTAAAACATAAAATTAATTAATAATATTATTTGTTTGATTTCTCAATACTAATCAAGATAACATCTACTCATTGTATGTTTTTCTAGAACGTTTCAAGACGTACTGTAACTCCTACGAAGATTTAATGAATTCAAACTTT
>CAYWGE010000129.1:0-3503 GCA_964457215.1 uncultured Pseudomonadota bacterium | reverse complement strand
CATAAAGCCCTTTTTCCTTAAACAGAAGAAGGGCTTTTTTTCTTCCTGAGCGGATGTTTTCTATTTTAAAAGAGGGGATTGCAAAAGATTAAGGTTATGATATCAGAGCTATCCCTGTCCTAGTCGCTTAAAGAGGGCGGTAATTTTTAAGGAGAAAGTAGAAAATTATGTCTCAAGAACCTGCTGGAGCTGCTCAAAAGCCTTTTCACGAATGTGATGATGTTGTCATACGATTTGCGGGAGATTCTGGTGATGGAATGCAGCTCACTGGAACCCAATTCACTAAAACCGCAGCTATTTTAGGGAATGATATCAGCACTCTGCCCGATTACCCCGCAGAGATCCGTGCACCTGCTGGCACTTTGGCCGGAGTGAGCGCCTATCAACTCAATTTTTCAAGCCGTGAAATCCGAACACCGGGAGACGATCCCGATGTGCTCGTGGCCATGAACCCTGCCGCTTTAAAAGCAAATATTAAAGATGTGCCCGCCGGCGCGATTGTTATTGTAAACGAGGATGCTTTCAATTCTCGCAATCTTGAGCGCGCGGGGTACAAATCAAATCCCTTAGAGGATGGGAGTCTTAAAGATTACCGCGTATTTAAAGTTCCCATCACCACTCTCAATCAAAACGCCCTGGCCGAGCTTCAAATTACCGGAAAAGAAAAAGACCGTTGCCGTAATTTTTTCGCCTTAGGCATGATGTATTGGATGTACGATCGCCCGATGGATGTGACGATTCAATGGATTGAGAAACGATTTCAGAAAAATCCAGATATTGTAAAAGCAAACCTTTTAGCTTTAAAGGCCGGATACTATTACGCTGAAACGGCTGAAGTGATTTCTGTTCATTACCGCATTCCAGCAGCTAAGTTAAAACCTGGCAAATATCGAAATATCATGGGGAACGAGGCGACGGCCTTGGGCTTAATTGCTGCGGGTCAGGTGGCGAATAAAGAATTGGTTTATTGTAGTTATCCGATTACGCCGGCCTCCGATATTTTGCATGAGCTTTCAAAACATAAACGTTTTGGCGTAAAGACTCTCCAAGTCGAAGATGAGATCGCGGCAATTGGCGCCTCGATTGGGGCTGCCTTTGGGGGGGCGTTAGCGGTTACAGGTACTTCCGGTCCAGGACTCGCTTTAAAGAGTGAGGCCATCAACTTGGCGGTGATGGGAGAGCTTCCCGTATTGATTATCGATGTGCAACGAGGTGGGCCTTCGACGGGGCTACCTACTAAAACAGAACAATCCGATTTATTGCAGGCCCTATTTGGACGGAATGGAGAAAGTCCAGTTCCTATTTTAGCTCCCGCTTCACCCTCAGAATGCTTTACTTTTGCTTATGAAGCGGTCCGTTTGGCCACGAAATACATGACTCCTGTTTTATTGTTAACCGATGGTTACTTGGCCAACGGAAGCGAGCCTTGGTTGATCCCGGATTTAACTTCTCTGCAACCTTTTACCATCCAACATCCCAAAACCTGGGAAGGAAAATTTCAGCCTTATTTGCGGGATGAAAAAACTTTATCGCGGCCTTGGGCAATCCCCGGAAACAAAGGCTTAGAGCACCGCATCGGTGGTTTGGAAAAAGAAGCGGTGACCGGAAACGTGAGTTACGATCCTTTAAATCATGAAAAAATGGTGAAACTTCGTGCCGCTAAAGTGGCAGGGATGGTGCAAGACATTCCCGATCTTGAAGTGTTTGGACCAAGTGAAGGCGATGTTTTACTCTTAGGGTGGGGCGGAACTTTCGGTGCTATTATTTCGGCGGCCGAAACCTTGCAAAAAGAAGGATACGCGGTGAGCTCAGCACATCTGCGTTATTTAAATCCATTTCCTAAAAATTTAGGCGTGGTGCTTTCGAAGTTTAAGCAAGTGATTATTCCAGAGTTGAATTTGGGCCAATTAGCCCTTTTGATTCGTGGAAAATATTTGGTGGATGCGAAACCTTTAAGCAAGGTGCAGGGGAAACCTTTCCGCATTCAGGAAATTGTCGATGGAGTTCGGAATTATTTTGATGGTGCAAGTTCAACACTCAAAAAGGTCAAGCAAGGATAATTTTATGGCAGAAGCCGCGATGAATTTAAATCTCACTCGAAAAGACTTTATCTCCGATCAAGAAGTGCGTTGGTGTCCAGGATGCGGTGATTATGCCATCCTTGCCCAAATGCAAAATGTCTTGCCTAAGCTTAATATCCCGCTCGAAAATTATGTCTTCGTTTCAGGGATCGGATGCTCGAGTCGTTTTCCTTACTATATGAACACCTATGGTTTTCATACTATTCATGGCCGGGCACCGGCAATTGCGACGGGTCTAAAAGCGCATCGCCCTGATTTGTCTGTATGGGTAGTGACGGGAGATGGTGATGGGCTCAGTATTGGCGGCAATCACATTATTCATGCACTTCGTCGAAATATTGATTTGAAGATTCTTCTTTTTAATAACCGCATCTACGGTTTAACCAAAGGACAATACAGCCCCACCTCCGAAATTGGAAAGAAGACGAAATCGACTCCTCAAGGTAGTATTGATTATCCTCTCAACCCACTGACATTAGCGTTAGGGGTTGAAGCGAGTTTTGTAGCGCGCACAATTGATACCGATGTAAAACACATGGCTGAAGTTTTTGAGGCCGCTGGGCGTCATAAAGGCACCGCCTTTGTCGAGATTTTGCAAAATTGTGTTATTTTTAACGATGGGGCGTTTGCAGAAGTGAGTGAAAAAGAAACTCGCGATGAATATTCTCTTAAATTAGTCGAAGGCCAAGCGTTGATTTTTGGCAAAAATCGTAACAAAGGAATTCGTTTGAAAGGGTTTAAACCTGAAGTGATTGAATTTGACCCTGCAAATCCGCCAAGTGATTTGATGGTTCATGCCTCCCGGTTAGAAGATCCAACCTACGCCACTTTCCTGTCGCGTATGGAATCTCCCGCTTTTCCAGTTCCCTTAGGCGTTTTTCGAGCCATTGAAAAACCCACTTATGAAGATATGCTTCAACATCAGATCGACGAATCGGTTGTGACTCAAGGAAAAGGAGATTTAGAAAAGTTACTTAATAGCGGAGAAACCTGGCGAGTTAGTTAAGATTAACTATTTTTAAGAATTCTAAATTTTCTACTAAAATAAAATCCTACGAAATAAAGAATCAAAAGCACTGGCCAAAAAGGCGCTGGTGCGTCTGATTTTTGAGAGAGCGAACATCCCCCTTCTTGAGGAATTTCTGGTTCTGATTGAGGTAAGAGGGGAGGGTTCTCTAAGATATGCCCGCCCAAGGCAGGGGAGCCTTTCATCGCATTCATCAGATTGACTCGTCCGCCACTTAAGGTCTTGCCATGCAAAGAGGGAAGTGGGTCGGTGGTTTGCAAAAGGAGTTGCTTGATTTCATCGTAATGCAAAGAAGGATTTAAGGCCCAAAGTAGGGCAGCAGCACCGCTTACATGAGGGGCCGCAGCAGAGCTCCCTGTAAATCTTCCATAATGGCCATCCGGTAGTGTCGAGAA